>DCVU01000132.1:10876-20345 GCA_002327415.1 Smithella sp. UBA2180 | reverse complement strand
AACACAAAATATTTTTATCTACAAATAATAATTACAACTTTGGGTCTCATTACAGCGAGTCTCAATTCCCGCATCGTCGTAGATGCCCTTCAGAGTACTTCGCTCCTGGGATAATTCGACTAACGCTTCAAACTTCATCCCGACGAGTCGGGATTCGTTTTCAGCGAGTCTCATTAAAAATCCCCGAACCTTATTATCTAAAGTCCGGGGCTGATTTATTCTACAAAAATATTTTACTATTAGAATTTAACCTTTACAGCTTCCTTGGCTTCCTTCGGCGCGTCAAAGAATGCTCCTTCTTTGAAACCATACATGCCGGCAAGCAAATTGGCCGGGAATGATTTTATTGTCTGATTATAAGTCTTTACCGCTTCGTTGTATCTCATTCTTTCCACGGCGATTCTGTTCTCCGTTCCCGCCAGTTCATCCTGTAGTTTCATAAAATTCTGATTGGATTTCAGATCAGGATATTTTTCTACAACCACCATCAGTCTGCTCAAAGCACCGGACAATTGATTATTCGCCGCGATTTTATCGGGAACAGTCCCTGCACCACCGACTTTAGATCGGGCGTTGGTCACTTCCACCATAACATCTTTTTCCTGTTTGGCGTAACCCTTGACAGTTTCCACCAGATTGGGAATCAGATCATAACGCCGCTGTAATTGATTTTCCACCTGCGCCCACGAACTTTTATTTGCCGTATCCAGCTTGACAAATTTATTGTAGTTGCCCGCGAAAAAAGAATAAGCCGCGATAACCAGAAATACAATTACTGCCAGTACAATAATTAAAGTTTTCTTTTTTGAATCCATTTTTTCCTCCTGAAATATGTTAATATCAAATTTAATTTATAATTCATCAACTATGTTGCAGATCTTTTCGGCTTCGCGCAGATATTTTTTGAAGACACCCACGACTTCATAACCGGAAAGCTTATCCATGCCTTCTTTAATATCAGCACAAGTTAAGAATACTTCCGCGTCAACCGCAAAAAGCTTAGCAACTTCCTTTATTGTATCGCGTCTCTTTTGCGGTACCGGTGCCTGCTTTAAATAAAGCAAGGCATTGAAGATGGAAATAAATGCCGTAAAGGAACGGCTGATCAGTTGTTTTAACTGCCTCGATTTTCCTTCCGTTTCCAGATATCCTTGGCGTAGGATAATCAGCTTGCCCTTGAGCTCCTTTTCAATTTGCAGACGCAAATCTTCCGGCTTGAATTTTAATTGTTCCAGAACATTCTCGCCATAAATTAAAATATGGCTGTTTTTCATATTTAAAAATTCTATCGGATAACAATCCAGAGAAGACTCAATAAATGCTTTTGTCATAACCATAGGCACGGCCACGCGGCTCTTTTTCCACTGTTTAACCGTGGCCCAAGAATCTTCCAGCCTGTTGACCGCATCCGGTGCCAAGACGACAAGCAGGTTAATGTCCGATTTGCCTTTTACATAAGACCCACCGGCAGCACTCCCGTAAAGAATAAGAGCGATCAGATCCTTGCCGAATACTTTCTGATAGTCTTGAGTTAAAGGAATAAAAACATCCTGTGGTTTATCCGGTATTTTTGCCATTTCATACACCCTATTAATGAATTAAAAATCTCCGCCGGCCCCGCCGCCGCCACTGCCGCCGCCGCCAAAACCGCCAAAACCGCCGCTGAAACCGCCGCCGTCACCTCTACCACCGCCACGGCCTCCTCCTAAGAACATAAGCAATATCCAGGGAAGCATCGATCTTCCTGTTCTTGTGCCTAAAAGCAAAACGGCTACAATCAGAAAAAAAATGATTTGAAAAATGTTAAGGCCTTTTTGCTGGGCCCGGGCTCTTGTCCGGTATGGTGCGGGCGATCCACTCAACTGAATACCTGCATCTTTGGCAATAATAGAGCTAAGAGCATAAACTGTGTCATAAAATGCCTGGCCATAATTACCTGTCTGAAGTTGCGGCTTTAGATATTTGTCCCTGATTTCACCGACCAAACCATCCGGCAATATACCTTCTACTCCGTAACCGGTTTCAATCCTTATTTTTCGTTCCTTAAGCGTCAAAAATACTAAAACACCCTTGTCCTCACCCTTTTTGCCGATACCCCACGCTTTATAAAGGCCATTGGCATAAAGACTGGTTTCTTCCCCTTCTCCGATAGTAGGAATCGTTACCACGACAACCGCGGTGCCTGTTTTTTCTAAAACTTCACGCGATAGGGCTTCTATTTTAGCGGCGTTATCCTGATCAATGATATTGGCAAAATCATTGACTGCACCCCGCGGTGCTGGATATTTTTCGGCAGCAAAAACGTCACTGGCTGTTAGCAGCATCAATAGTACAGCAGCCAACAAACTTATTATTTTAACTTTATTACCAAAAGATTTAATCTTCACGAATTACCATATTTTGAATTCTTTTTTCACTATGTAGCCAACATAACCATTTATTAAGAAAAAGCAAGGCTCCAATCAAAAGCATTACTCAATATTTTCGAAAACCTTTCTTTACTGCCATTACGGGCGTGAAGGCTGTATCGGAATGTCTTTGCGAGGGAGAGTAACGACCGAAACAATCTCGTATCTAATTGATATCATAGAGATTGCCACCCGACATACGCCGGGCAGGCTATTCACTGTAGTTAACTCGCAATGACACATGAGGATTGCGACACAGCCTCGTCGCGAGATTAACTATTGCGTAAAGATGGACACCTGTCAAGCGGCAAAATAATCTGCAAAATTGGCCTTGCGCAGGCGTCAATTAGATATTAAAGAAACAGCAAACAAATAAAAATGCTGAAATTAATACATAATCCATGTCCTCAAAAATAACTCTCATCCATCCGCCGCTGGCCAAATGTTCAGAACCGCCCGCCGGTATTGCCAGGTTATCCGCGTGCCTGACTGCAAACGGCATTCAACACGATATTATTGATGCCAACATGGAAGGCATCATCTGCCTGCTTGAGCACGCCGCAGAAAATAACACCAAAACAGACAAATGGATAAAGCGCGCTGTTAAAAATCGGGAACACAATCTTTTTGCTCTGCGGAATATCGGCACCTATCAGAATCAAGGCCGTTATCAGCGGGCAGTTATGGATATTAATCATCTTCTGCACACGGCAGGCAAAACATGGAATGTTGATCTCTCGCTTGCCGATTACCACGATCCATGTCTATCGCCTGTAAAGAGCACCGACTTGATAGCGGCGGCCGAAAAACCACAGGACAATCCTTTCTATCCTTATTTTCAACATCGTCTGATGAACGCTCTGGAGAGCAATCCTGATTTTATCGGGTTTTCGTTGAACTATTTGAGTCAGGCTCTCTGCACTTTTGCCATGATCGGTTTTATCAAGCAAATTCATCTCCAACAAAAAATTATTTTGGGTGGTTCGCTTATTACATCCTGGATTAAACTCGGCGCGCACACGAATGCTTTTGGCGGGTTTGCGGATTATATAGTGGAAGGTGCAGGAGAACAAAGATTACTGGAACTTATTGGCATTAAAGACGGACCGACCAACGACCCACCGGTCTATGAAGGTTTACCGATTGATCAATATTTATCTCCCGGCACTATACTCCCTTACAGCAGTGCCCGCGGCTGTTACTGGCATAATTGCGCTTTTTGCCCGGAAAAAGCTGAAGGCAACGCTTATTTGCCGCTGAGGGTTTCTCAGGTTATGCAAGACTTGCAAGGCTTGACCAAGCAGATGAATCCAACACTCATTCATATTCTGGACAGTTCCATTTCTCCGTCACTGCTTGCAGCTATGACCAAAGACCCGCCGGGCGCACCATGGTATGGTTTTACAAGAGTCACTAAACATTTAGCGAATGANNCATTGCCACTTATTGTTATTTTCTTTTCGGCACGCCGCCGGAAAACGAGAAAAGCGCGGCCAGGACGCTGGATTTCGTTTGTCAGCATTATGATTGCATCGACTTTTTGAATCTGGCGATTTTCAATTTACCTGCTCGCAGCGTCGAGGCGCAAAGCCTGGCGACGCATGACTTTT
The DNA here is from genome assembly GCA_002327415.1 of Smithella sp. UBA2180. Lineage (GTDB taxonomy): Bacteria > Desulfobacterota > Syntrophia > Syntrophales > Smithellaceae > Smithella. The sequence goes on along the minus strand of DCVU01000132.1, from coordinate 16,327 downwards.
ATGAAGGCGATTTGTCTTTGTACAAAAACTTTCAGCACCCCGCAGGCTGGCAGAGGCCTGCCGTGCGCATTTTTTTAGAGAAAACTTTTAAAAAGCATCCGGCGGTAGCTCCAATACTCAGACGCACACCGGAATTTTTCACTTCTAACCATGCACCGTTTTTTTATTCTAAATAAATATTAATTCTTTTGTTTTCGGCGACATAGCCATTGCAGAGATTCATTGACAAAAGATCATTAATGCTATAGATATTTTACCAATCCGCTTAACTAATGTTTTTCTGAACTCAGAACACTAAGCTTCAGGTTATAGGCAAAACTTTAACATTAAATCCTAAAGCTGTGATGAATATATCTAATGACATTTGATAATGTAACAATTTCTCAAATAATCTTTCTTTTTACAATTTACTCTTTTATGGGATGGGTCATTGAAGTCGTATATCGGTCCATCTCTCAACGCCAGTTAATCAATGCCGGTTTTTTATTCGGCCCGTTTCTCCCCATTTACGGATTCGGTGCCGCTTTCATCATTGGTCTGCAATCTTTAATTCATCCATGGCCTCTGCTTATGGAATTGATTGTTTACGGTCTTGTTTTAACCTTTATGGAATATTTCACCGGATTCGCCTTCGAAAAAATATTCAAATTAAAACTGTGGGACTATTCGGATTATAAATTTAATTTTCAGGGAAGAGTATGTTTGCTTTTTTCACTTTTCTGGACCATCATGGCTTTTGCTTTTGTGACTTTCATCCATCCGATTGTTTTGCGTTATGTGCACTCCCTTGATGAATCCTTACTCCGTATTTTTTCCATTGTTATTGTGGTTTACGGCATCACGGATTTTATCTTTTCCATCGCTTCACTTGCGGCATTTAGGAAAAAGATCACCTATCTGTATTCCGAATATTTTAATCTGAGCGACGCTGAGATTGAAAAGATATTAAGTTCCTTTAAACGGCTTCGTACCGCATATCCCGACCTGAGAAGATATATCAATAACAACATCAACACGGGAATCAAGAACAGGATGAGCACGTTTTTAAAATCCATTCAGGAAAAAATTATTCTGCACATGGAGGGAAGGAAGGCTTTTGAACATGAATTTTACGATATAATTAGTGATATTCAGGACCATGATGAATTTCTGAAACTTAAACTACACCATCATCATACCTCTTCAATTTATGATCACGTGATGGATGTGTCTTATTTCTCATACAGGGCATGCAAGTTTATGAAACTCGATTACCGGTCTGCCGCCCGTGGTGCGCTCCTTCATGATTTTTTCCTGTATGACTGGAGAAATCATAACGTTCCCGATCTTCCTGCGGAAAAATTCCACGGCATTGAACATCCCAAAATCGCCCTTGCCAACGCCAGAAAATATTTTACGCTGAATGAGATAGAAGAAGATATCATCAGAAAACATATGTGGCCACTAACTCTTGTTCCGCCAAAATACAAAGAGTCCTTCATTGTATCTTTTGCGGATACGTACCTTGCCTCAAAAGAATTCGTCAATAATTTTAAACGCAACAAAGGCCTTAAGCACGAAAAGAAACAGGCTGATAAACATAAGTCCAAGAAGAAACGCGGAAACTGATTTGTATTTATCAGAATGTCATGGCGTTAAGAAGAGGGGCTAAAGTTTTCATACCGTATATGCGTCTTCGATAAAACATTTACTCAACGCACCAGAATCGAGCAGAGACCACATCTTTGTTCTAACTACTTCCGTTATCAGTCCATTCTTCATGAAAAATATATCCTGCCGGGCAAGTTCATTTATAATTTCTCTGATTTCTGCCGAATCTTTCTTTGTAAGCAGCGCAAGTTTTGGTAACTGCTCTTCAATGTTAACCGGTGCATGATCCATAAAATAAATTACAATAATCATGCGTGTCCACAGGTTGGTTAATTCATCGAGAGCTGTATTGGAATTTTTCAATCGGCGGGAAAATTCCTTGAGCATGACAATACCGACGTCACGGCTTTCTCTGACTAAATTACGGAAAGTATCACCATCAATCACAGCCAGATGGCAATCCTCCAGTGCGCGCGCCGAGGCGGTCCGGGTAGATTCAATAAGGGCAGCTATTTCACCGAAATATTGTCCAGACCCTATTTCCGTTAATACTTTTTTTACCTGACAGGAAACTTTCTCCAAACAAACCCGTCCGGAAAGGACATAAAACATCTCTTTTCCACTATCACCCTCATTAAAGATAATACTGTCTTTCTCATAGGCGCATCCAAATTTCTTAAAAAGCCTTTCATCAACTTTCATGATGCTTTTGCGTGGTTTGAGCATAGCCCTTTCCAGCAAAATAAGATCGCGCCGCTGATACGACGACATAAGTTCCGCGCAAAATAAAAAAATCAAAGCGACATAAAATGCCCAGATGACCAGAATAACAATCGTTCCCAAAGAACCGAAAATTATATTATAACGGGTAAAGTTGGCTACGTACCAGGTGAATAATTGTTTGGCGATTTCCATAAGTAGCGCAAAAAGAGCGCTACCGGCCAGGGCAACGGTAGTCCGAATTTTATCCGCGGGAATAATCCGGTAAATGAAGTAAAAGAAAATTACCGTAATTAGATAAGGAACGGCATAACGCAGCAGGGCGCCCGACATGACGCCAAGGGAGATATCAAGCCCTTCGGCTATTTCCACGGATTGCTTCACCAGCATAGAGGCCACATCGCTTATTACAAAACTGGCGCTGCCGACAATCCACCCCGCCGGAATCATCGAGAGCGCCAACAATTTGGAAACAAAAAAATTACGTTTTTTCCGGGAACGAAAAATAATATTCAGCGCTGTTTCCATGGAATTAAAAATAGTGGATGAAAGAACTATCAGTCCCAGAACCCCCGCCCAGCCGAGCAAATGTTTTTTTCTTTCAATTTGCCCCAACTGAGCGAGAAGCTTTTCGGAAAAGTAAGGATGAAATTCTCTAATGGCGTCTATTATTTTTTCTGAAACATTCGGATATGAACTGAAAAAATATCCCGCGGCAATAATCGTCAAAATAAAGAGGGGAATCACGGAAAGAATCATATAGAGAGCCATGGCCGCCGCTTGATTGACATCGCCATTGCTTTTGTAATTTTTTACCGCGTCATCCAAAATATCCCAAGTGCCGGCGGCTTTCATTCTAAATGATTCGGAACGTTTCCGGGAGCGGGGCGATTTATTTTTTTTCTCTTCAATCATAAAAAATCTCTATGATTTTATCCTACAATTTGTAAAATTTTATTGCAATGGTTTGATTACTGCGCTAATTTCCTCAAATGCGTACATTTCGAACTTTGTCTCTTTTATCTCTGATCATCATATTCTTAACCGCCTGTGGTGAAAAAAATACGGCGGACAAGGCTCCCTCCTTAGAGGCCAAACAACCTGCTTATGGCGATATACTGGTTAGAGGCGCAATCGGCGATGCGAGCAACCTGATTCCGCTTCTGGCTTCCGATTCGGCCTCCCACGAAATTGCCGGCATGGTTTACAACGGACTGGTGAAATACGACAAGGATATGAACATTGTCGGTAACCTGGCCGAATCATGGGATATAACAGGCAGCGGCCTGATTATTACTTTTCATCTGCGCAAGGGCGTGAAATGGCACGACGGCCAACCGTTTACCGCCGCCGATGTCCTTTATACTTATCAGGTAACTATTGACCCGAAAACACCCACCGCTTATGCGGAAGACTTTAGAGCAGTAAAAAAAGCCGAGGTGCTTGACGATTACACTTTCCGAGTGACTTACGACAAGCCATTTGCTCCGGCTTTGATCAGTTGGAGCAGTTCAATTTTGCCCCGGCATTTACTATGGGGCAAGGATATTACCAAAAGCGAGCTGGCGCGCCATCCCATCGGTACCGGTCCTTATAAGTTCAAGGAATGGGTTGCCGGACAAAAAATAGTTCTTGTTTCCAACCCCGATTATTTTGAAGGACGCCCCTATATCGATGGCCAGATTACGCGAATTATTCCTGACACCGCCACCATGTTTCTGGAGCTGCGCGCCCAGAACCTTGGCATTATGGGACTGACACCTCTGCAATACACACGACAGACAGAAAACAATTTGTTTAAAAACAATTTTAATAAATACCGCTATCTCAGTTTTGCGTACACCTATCTTGGTTACAATCTGAAAAACCCGCTTTTTACCGACAAGCGAGTGCGGCAGGCAATCTCGTATGCCATTAACAAAGATGAAATCATCAGCGGCGTACTGCTGGGACTGGGAAAACCGGCAAATGGCCCTTATAAGCCCGGAACCTGGGCTTATAACGATAATGTTAAAAAATACAATTACAATCCGCAAAAAGCCCGCGAACTACTGCGCGAGGCGGGGTGGGCGAAGTTAAATAATGACGGCGTACTGGAGAAAGACGGTAAACCATTTGTGTTTGAAATAGTCACCAATCAGGGCAATGATATACGGCAGAAATGCGCGGAAATTATTCAGCGACAGCTCAAGGACGTTGGCATCACGGTAAAAATCCGCATTCTGGAATGGTCGGCTTTTGTGACGAACTTTATCAACAAACGCCATTTTGATGCGGTGATTCTCGGCTGGACGATTCCGCTTGATCCCGACGCTTATGATGTCTGGCATTCCAGCAAAACAAAACCAGAAGAGCTGAATTTTATTTCCTACAACAACCCGGAAGCGGACAAAATATTGGAGAAAGGACGTAGCACTTTCGACCAGAGCCAAAGAAAAAAATGTTATGATCGCTTTCAGGAAATCATCGCAGAAGACCAACCCTATACTTTTCTCTACGTTCCCGAAGCTCTGATCATCACCCACAATCGCTTCCGGGGCATTGAACCGGCACCCATCGGTCTGGAATACAATTTCATAAAATGGTACGTCCCCAAAGACGAACAGAAATACACCATGACCAAATAAGGACTTTCAATACAGAAAATTATAAAATATATTTCTTGACTTGCATAGACGACCGGTCTACTAATATACAGCGTTAATCCGAAGTGCTCAACGTGAGAAGATTAATATTAACATTTGTAAAATAATTTAGAGGTGCTATCGTTGGAATGGTTAATCTTCAACTTCTTACAATGAGTTAAACCCGTAGAAAAATTCTATATCAAAAAGGAGCTTGTTTATGGGACATCTAGTGGGGAAAGACATTTATAAAAAGCTGGGAGAGAAGATTGATAATTTGACGGTCAAGGCACCATGGAATGATGACGTTTACAACATTTTTAAAACCCTCTATACACAGGATGAAGCAGAAGTTATTGTAAAGATGCCGTATGTTTTATCAAGTTTCGACCGTATTCAAAAAATAACGAAAATTGAGCCCACAAAATTACGAAAGATACTGGAGGGCTTATGCGTCAAAGGTCTGGTTATGGATATCTGGGCAAATAATACCTATAATTATATGATTTCACCTATG
>DCVU01000132.1:8399-10828 GCA_002327415.1 Smithella sp. UBA2180 | reverse complement strand
AAGTTCTAGATTATGAAAAGGCCACATCACTTATCGAAGCCTCCAATAAATTTTCAATCGGGCTGTGTTCCTGCCGGCATGAAAAACATCATATTGATGAAAAGAAATGCGATATCCCTCTGGATACATGCACATCATTTGGTTTTGGAGCGGATTATCTCATCCGGAACAATATGGCAAAAGAAGTTTCTAAAACACAAATGCTGGAGCATTTTGCCCGATCAAAAGAATTGGGCCTGGTTTTTAACGCAGACAATGTGCAGAAAAATATAACCTTTATATGCCATTGCTGCGGCTGTTGCTGTAATATATTACTGGGAATTTCCAAATTCGGATATCCTAATTTCGTCGTAACATCCAATTACATCGCCGAAATTGATGAACACTTATGCAATGGGTGCGGAAAATGTGCCAAGGCCTGTAAGATCGACGCCATTCAAATGGTTTCCATTGAAAAACCCGCAACCAAAAAGAAAAAAGACGCCAAAATAGATAAAGACTTCTGTATTGGATGCGGGGTGTGTGCACTCAGTTGCCCTACTAAAGCATTGCAACTTGTTAAACGCGAGAAACGCGTAATTATGCCGGAAACTACCTTCGAAAGAATTATTTTGCAAACACTTAAAGCAGGTAATCTACAACATCATATTTTCGATAATCCACAAAGCAAAACACAGGATTTCATGCGTGGTTTTGTAGGAGGATTTCTTAGAATTCCATCTGTTAAAAGGACTCTTTTAAGTGATGCCCTTCGTTCCACCTTCCTGGCCACGATGAAAATGGGCATGCAGGTACAGGGGAAAGGCTGGCTAACAAAGTTATAATCTAACCATTAAGCCCCGCTCTGTCCGTATACTCTTTGACACGCGATGATCTTGGGACTTTTTATTGAGGAAGCCAACGATGCCAATAAAGAAATTATTTTGATTTGAAATTGGCATCAGGCAAAACTATTTTCTAATTCACCAACATCCACAGCCCCTTTATCATTGACATTGGCTTTGAATTGTTGAATGCCTGACGATACTTCTTGAAGATGAGCCCGAGATGTAACTATACAACAAGTCATGTTGGAGATTTTTTCTATATCCGTCGATATAAAATCAAATACTCCTGTAACCATAGCTTCCACAATATTCGCGATAACAAGACTGGAGCGATTTTCTCCACAAACTTCAAAAGCAAACTTATGCAAAGACATTCCATCAATGACTTCCGCAATGAGATAGGCGGCGTTATAAATCTTATCGTAATTTATATCGGAACTATTTCCCAGACCAAAAAGAAGCAGCATTTCGGCGCTAATGCCCTGCGGATAGGGAATAACAATCTTTTCTTTAAATTCTCCACTGATTCTTCCCTGCTTTATTTCTCTGGAAATCATGCCGTTGAGACGCCAATCAATAAAACCGCACGTTCCGCGCGGCGGTTTTTCATCCGCGAAAAGGCCCAGCACAAGACATTCATTTTGGGGAAGATCAGGATTTTCTGTCGAGATGTTTAGTTGCATTTTTATTATTTAATTGCAGATTAAGGGCATCCAGTATACCGTTGATAAAAGAACCGGAATTTTCTGAACCGAAAGTTTTCCCCAAATCAACGGCTTCATTCAAGGTAACTTTCGGCGGAATATCATTACAGTAGAGAAACTCAAAAACTGCCAGACGCAAAATATTTATATCCACCCTGGACATGCGCCCCAGAGACCAGTTATCCGAACAACCGGCAATAAGCTTATCCAGTTCCTCCTTGTTCTCACAAATACCTTGAACCAGAAATGCCGCAAATTCTTTAGCCGCTTTTGGAGCAACAAAATTACCCCAGAAAAGGTCTAACGCCTCCTGCACATCAACATTCACAAAATTAAGACCGTAAAGAACCTGTAAGGCAATTTCCCTTGCCTTTCTCCGCCCACGCATTTAGTCCCTAAACCTCAAAGAGCAACATTATCAGATTGCTACATTCTCTCTCTTGACATTCTTGCCACAACATAATGGCAGTTTAGCATTAAATCTTCTTGAATAAATCAACTATCTCTATTGCCGTCATAGCCGCATCGGCGCCTTTGTTTCCCGCTTTCGTGCCCGCACGTTCAATCGCCTGTTCAATTGTATCCGTAGTCAACACGCCGAAAACAACCGGGACTCCCGTTTCTAAACCAACACTGGCAATGCCTTTGGATACCTCGGCGCTTATATATTCAAAATGCGGAGTTGCTCCTCGAATTATGGCGCCCAGACAAATTATGGCATCAAAACGGCCGCTCTTTGCCAGTTTTTTCGCCGTTAATGGCAATTCAAATGACCCGGGAACTTTATAAATAGAAATGTCTTTGTCTTCCGTTCCGGCCCTCATCAAAGCGTCAATTGTTCCTTCAATCAACCTGCTGCAAATAAAATCGTTAAAACGGCTGGCCACGATGCCAAACT
>DCVU01000132.1:0-8339 GCA_002327415.1 Smithella sp. UBA2180 | reverse complement strand
TTTTTTAGGATTATTTGTCAATAAACGCATCTTGCGTACTCCCAAATCAACAAGAATTTGTGCTCCGATTCCATAATCTCTTAAATCCGGTTTAAATCCAAGCTCTATATTTGCCTCAACCGTATCCTTACCTTCTTCCTGCAAAGCATAAGCTTTAATTTTATTGACGAGCCCTATGCCGCGGCCTTCCTGACGCATGTAAACGATGACGCCTTTACCTTCTTTTTCCACCATGCTCATCGCGCGATGAAGCTGATCGGCACAGTCGCATCTTTTAGAGCCAAAAAGATCACCAGTGAGGCATTCCGAATGGACGCGCACCAGCACTTCATCTTCTGCTTTAATATCGCCTTTCACCAGGGCAATATGCTGCCAATCGTCAACCTCGTTTTCGTAAACGATTATCTTAAAATCGCCGCCGAAACTGGTCGGAATCGTCGCTTCCGCCATTCGCTTGATGAGCGATTCGTTCTGCATCCGGTAATCAATGAGATCGGCGATGGTGACAATTTTTAATTTATGTTCCCGGGCAAAAACTTCCAGATCCGGTAGCCTCGCCATCGTGCCGTCATCTTTCATTATCTCGCAAATCACGCCGGCAGGTGTCAAACCCGCCAGGCGGCATAAATCCACCGACCCTTCCGTCTGTCCTGTGCGCACCAGAACTCCGCCCGTCTTGGCGCGAATTGGGAAAACATGTCCGGGACTGACTAAATCGTCAGCTTTTGCTAACGGATTGACAGCAGCCTGAATTGTTGTCGCCCTGTCTGCGGCGGAAATGCCGGTGGAAACACCGTGCCGCGCTTCAATGGAAATGGTAAATGCTGTCCCGAAACGAGCCTGATTATCCTGAACCATCTGCTTCAAATTAAGCTTATCCGCTGTTTCTTCATTTAGTGTCAAACATATCAAACCGCGTCCGTAGCGGGCCATGAAATTGATTGTTTTTGCCGTGGCAAATTGTGCCGCCATAAAAAGATCGCCTTCATTTTCGCGGTCTTCATCATCAACGAGAATTACCATTTTCCCGTTTTTGATATCCTCTATTGCTTCCTTAATAGTGCTGATTACCATCTTATTATCCTTTGCTATCCCAAAAACCGTGTTGAACCAGGAAGTCCTTATCTATTCCCTTGTTAGATTGCAATAACTTTTCCACATACTTGCCTAAAATATCCGTTTCAATATTCACCAAATCGGCTTCTTTTTTCATCACTAACGTGGTGTTTGCCGCCGTGTGGGGAATTATATTAACATAAAACCGGCTTTTTTCAAGTTTGTTCACGGTCAGACTGATGCCGTCAATGGCCACCGAACCTTTTTCCACAATATAGCGCGAAAGATTATCATTCATTTCCACAGCCAGAATTAAAGAACCGGATTTCTGCATCTGCGACAGAATCCTGCCGGTGGCATCAACATGACCCAAAACAAAATGGCCGCCGACAAAGCCGCCGACCCGCAATGATTTTTCCAGATTAACTTTATACCCCGCCTGCAGCAATTTAAGAGTTGTTCGGGCCAGTGTTTCGGCGGATACATCCGCCTGAAAATTTTGCTGATTTTTGGATGTAACGGTGAGACAGGCGCCGTTCACGGCAATACTATCGCCAAGGGAAACATCCGTGAGACTGATGCCGGATTCAATTTCCAGAATGGCATCAGCTCCTTTCATTGTCAGGCGTTTTACCTTGCCCGACCCTTCTATAATTCCGGTAAACATAATTTATTTTTTACCCTTGCTTAGTAAATCTTTCAGTTCGGACATAAATTCGCCGACATCGCGAAACTGACGGTAGACCGAGGCAAACCGGACATAGGCAACACCGTCGAAATTCTTCAGCTCATTCATTATCTTTTCTCCGATAATGGTGGAAGAAATTTCTTCTAATTGCATTTCCTGACAGGCCTGCTCCACATTTTCAACAATCTTGTCTATAGACTCCATGCTGATCGGACGCTTCTCGCAGGCTTTTTTTATGCCGTTCAATATTTTCTGCCGGTCGAATTGTTCACGGCGGCCGTCTTTTTTTACGACCATCGGCAGAACATCTTCGACATACTCATACGTGGTAAAGCGTTTCGCACAACCCAGACATTCCCGGCGGCGGCGGACGGCCTTCCCGTCCTTGCTTATTCGCGAGTCAATAACTTTATTTTCCGAATGACCGCAAAACGGGCATTTCATAGTTCTATCGCCTTAATTTCTTAAAGTTGTTTTACGCTGACTCCCGCTTCCTTGAGCATCTGGGCGGCCAGTTTATCATGATATCCGTCGCGGATAACGATGTGAACAATTCCGGCATTGATAATCATTTTAGCGCAAATAACACAGGGATGATTGGTACAATAAAGCGTCGATCCTTTGGTAATAACTCCATGCATGGCAGCCTGAATAATCACATTTTGTTCCGCGTGCAGTCCGCGGCACAATTCATGACGTTCACCTGAAGGAACCTGGAGTTGCTCGCGCAGACAGCCGATATCAAGGCAATGCTGTAGCTTGGAGGGAGCGCCGTTATAGCCGGTGGCCAGAATCCGGCGATCACGCACCAATCCGGATCCCACAGCCCGTCTGAGGCAGGTACTGCGTTTGGATACCAGTTCAACAATGTCCATAAAATAAGTATCCCAATCGGGCCTTTTATTTATTTTTTCCGGAGGATTCGTTGAAGATACTTTTTTTTTGGCCATAGCTGCACACTTTCATGAATTAGTTTACAGGTTTTTACTCCTGCCTTGATAAAGGGGAAACTGAGCGCAAAGAGTTTTCACCTTTTCCGCAATGGCCTTAATGTTCTGCTCGTCATTAATATTTTTAATGACATCGGCAATATAGGATGCAATCAATCGCATCTCGTTTTCTTTCATGCCTCTGGTTGTGACTGCAGGAGTGCCGACTCTGATTCCGCTGGTTACCTGAGGTCCCTGGGTATCAAAGGGAATACCGTTTTTATTGACGGTGATAGCGGCGCGATCCAGTGATTCCTGCGCGTCTTTTCCTGTAACGCCCTTGGAAGTTAAATCAACCAGCATCAAATGATTGTCCGTTCCTCCCGAAACAATCCGGAATCCCTGATTCTTCAGTTCATCCGCCATGGCCTGAGCATTTTTAATTATCTGTTTTTGATATTCCTTGAATTCCGGCTCAAGCGCTTCTTTGAAAGCGACGGCTTTAGCGGCAATCACATGCATTAAAGGGCCGCCCTGCATACCGGGAAAAACCCTGCTGTTTAATGTTTTGGCGTAAGCTTCCTTGCACATAACCAGACCTCCGCGCGGCCCGCGCAAAGTTTTATGCGTTGTGGTTGTGACGTATTCACAAACGGGAACGGGGGAAGGATGCAGTCCGGTGCAAACCAGCCCCGCGATATGGGCAATGTCCGCCATAATCACGGCGCCGACTTCATCCGCAACTTTCCGGAACTTTTCAAAATCAATCGTCCGGGGATAGGCGCTCGCGCCGACAACAATCATTTTAGGTTTATGTTCTTTGGTTAATCTTTCTACTTCGTCATAATCAATAGTCTCTGTATCTTTGCTGACGCCGTAGGGAATAATTTTATAAAATTTACCGGAAAAATTGGCCGGACTGCCATGAGACAGATGTCCACCGTGAGATAAATTCATTCCCAGAACCGTATCGCCCGGCTGCACCGCAGCAAAATATACGGCCATATTCGCCTGCGTACCGGAATGCGGCTGAACGTTGACGTGATCGGCTCCGAAAAGTTGTTTACAGCGATCAATCGCCAGACTCTCCACAATATCAACATATTCACAACCGCCGTAGTAACGTTTCCCCGGATAACCCTCCGCGTATTTATTGGTCATCACTGATCCCTGGGCTTCCAATACCGCTTCACTCACAAAATTCTCTGAAGCAATCAGTTCAATTTTTTCTGATTGTCGATGTGTTTCCAAATCAATGGCCCGACTGACTTCCGGATCGACTTTCTCTAAAAAAGACATGAAAACTTTTCTCCTTAATTCTTAAGTCTACTTATTTCACTATCCCCATTCGCCTATAGTAACCTTCAGGTTATTCGCTCAGGGGATAATTTCCAATCCCGATTTATCGGGATTGGATAGTTCGACTTACTCTTCAAATCTCGCTACGCTCGTTTTCAGAGAGTCTCACTACGCCTTACGCTTCAAACTTCACTTCGTTCGTTTTCAGCTTGGCTCATTAAATTTCTTAAATAACAAAACAGCATTGACACCGCCAAAACCAAAAGTGTTGGACATCGCTGTATTTATTTCTTTAGACTTTGCGACCTTAGGCACATAATCAAGATTGCATCCCTCGCCGGGATTATCCAGATTAATCGTGGGCGGAATGATACCCTCCTGCAGGGCTTTGATCGCAAAAATGGCTTCCACTCCTCCAGTAGCCCCCAGCATATGACCGGTCATGGATTTCGTGGAACTGACCATGAGCTTTTTGGCGTGTTCTCCAAAGAGAAAGTTAATGGCTTGAGTTTCATACAAATCATTGAGCGGCGTTGATGTGCCATGAGCATTGATGTAATCGATATCCTCGGGATTTAAACCGGCGTCTTTTATAGCTATCTTCATGCTACGGGCGGCACCTTCATGCCCAGGCGGCGGAGCAGCCATATGAAAAGCGTCAGACGTGCATCCATAACCGGCAAGTTCCGCATAAATGCGGGCGCCCCTATCGAGAGCCAAGGATAATTCTTCCAGAATAATTATGCCACAACCTTCTCCGATGACAAAACCGTCACGGTCTTTATCAAATGGACGGCTGGCCCTCTGAGGGTCATCGTTTCTCACAGATAGCGCGCGCATGGCACCGAAGCCTCCCACGGCTAATTGCGTTATCGCCGCTTCAGTACCACCTGTAATCATTACATCGGCATCCCCATACGCAATGGCTTTATAAGCGTCGCCAATAGCCGATGTTCCCGCGGCACAGGCGGTAACGGCACAATTTATGGGACCTTTGGCTCCAAATCGAATAGAGACATGGCCGGAAGCCAAATTGGCAAGAATTGCAGGGACAGAAAATGGAGAAATTTTACGGGGATTATCACTAAACAGATTTCCGAATTCTTCTTCCAGTGTTGACAAGCCGCCAATAGCAGAACCGATTATTACACCGGCACGCTCAGAAAATTCCGGACTGATCGTCAATTTCGCATCAGCCACAGCCATTTCCGAAGCAGCCAGAGCATAAAGAATAAAGTCATCGTAGCGGCGGATTTCCTGCTTATTGACAAATTGCGTCGGATCGAAATTTTTTATTTCGCCGGCTATCTGGGATTTATAAGAATGGCTATCAAACTTGGTAATTGGGCCTATACCGGATTTACCCGTAACTGCGCTTTCCCATGACTGGTGAACTGAATTTCCCAAAGGAGTCAGCGCTCCAAGACCTGTTACAACAACACGCCTTTTCATTGGTTAAAATCCTGTATGGTAAATTAATTGATACCTTTTTGCTTAAGAAAATCAATTACGTCTTTAATTGTAACAATTTTTTCCAGCTCTTCGTCAGCTATCTCTACACCAAAAGCTTCTTCCATCTCCATGAGTAACTCAACAATATCTAAAGAGTCCGCTCCTAAATCATCAATAAAAGAAGCTTCCAAAACGCATTGTTCTTTGGTTACATCCAGTTGTTCCACAACAAGTTTAATGACTTTCTCTTCTAATGTCATGCAAAATTCTCCTCCAGCCTATTATTCGTAAAACTCCAATTCCGAAAGTGAAGCGGGGGGTTCAACACACCTTCGCTTGTTTTGAGGATTCATCCCCGTGATTGCCCTAAAGTTAAATTATATTTCTTTTACCTGTTTTTTGAAAATAATTCCTTATTTTTCTATAAGAAAAGCGTATTCAAAGTTTTATAAACAAAATATATATCTTTCCGGCTTATTAAGCTTAATCTTTTCATTTATAATAGTAAATCTCGGCAATAAGTAACTGCCAATGCCTATTATATTGTGTGCCTTGCCCTATAAATACGCGTGCCACATTAGCCATTGTTATTCTTATTTATGATACTAGTCATTCTTTTCTGCTTTTTTGTATTCCCTGCCCTTATAGGTTTCACATTTCGGGCAGACGCGATGAGGCAATTTCGGCTCATTGCATTGCGGACATAAAGACAATGACGGCGATTTCAAAAAATCATTCGCCCTTCTTTGGTTACGTCTGGTTTTGGAATGTCTCTTTACCGGATTTGGCATAAATTATCCTTTTTTATAGTTAATTTTTTACTCTAAAATTTTTTAACACAGCCATTCGATCGTTAACAACATTTAAATGGCAATTACAAGAAGAAGTGTTCAAATTAGCGCCACAGTACGGGCACAAACCTTTACATTCTTCACTACAAAGAGCCTTCATTGGTATCTGCAGAATTATCTGTTCACAGATAATAGGCGCAAGATCAATAAAATCACCTTGATAATAACTTATTTCCAATTCTTCGGGCATCAGCTCTAAATCTTCCCTTGTTTCAGCTTTCGCGGGAACCAAAGTATAAGCAAAATCGCTGCCAATTGGTAAGCTTGCGTGCTCCAGACAGCGGCTACAACAAATATCAATAATCGCGGAAAACAAACCTTTAATAAAAACAGTTCCTGACGTTTTTGTTATCAAACAATCTACATCAACCTTCTCCAGAGCGAAATCAGGCTTTTCGCTATCCTTGAAACAACCTCGAAACCAGGCATCCCCTTCGGAAAACACGACGCGCTGCCCTTCTTCCGGAATGAGAAACACGTTAATTTTCAAAGAATTAGCCATCTAACGTCTACTGCCTTAAAAAAACTCTGCCGATTAATTAATCGAGGAAGTAAATTATAATTTTCCCACCTTGTCAAGTATAATTTGCTAATTTTACCGAGGGATTAAATAGAAAAAGTTTAAATTGTTTTAATCATCTGCATCATTTTTAGGCTTATAAGCCTGCAAATGTTCAAGATAAATGTCTCTTTTTATATTTTAGAGGCAAAATTCCATTTATTAACAAAATTAACGGATTGGTAAAAAAATCAAGGCACTTGACAAAAAGGTAATCTCAACCCTATAAGTCTACAAAAAGTAAGGAAAATAAAATAATGGAAAAAATCAGAACCCGTTTCGCCCCTTCACCGACAGGTTATTTGCACATCGGCGGAGCGCGAACCGCTCTTTTTAGCTGGCTTTATACCCGCCATCACAGCGGAGAATTTGTTTTGCGGATCGAAGATACCGATCAGCAGCGTTCCACCGACGAATCGACCAAAGCCATCTTGGATGCCATGACCTGGCTGGGCTTAAACTGGGATGAAGGGCCTTATTTTCAGGCCCAGCGAGTAGATTTGCACCGCGACATGGTGCAAAAGCTGATCAATGAAGGCAAAGCCTACTACTGCACCTGCACCCCCGAAGAGCTGGAAGAAAAACGAAAACAAGCCTTGGCGACTGGTAACAAACCCAAATACGACGGTACCTGCCGAGACAAAAATTTAAAGAAGACTCCCGGCAGTGTCGTACGCTTTCGCGGCGCGCAAACCGGCATAACTGTAGTGGAAGACCTTATTAAAGGAAATATCAGTTTTAATAATGATGAACTGGACGATTTGATAATCGAACGCGGTGACGGCTATCCAACATATAATTTTGCCGTGGTCATCGATGACGCGCTCATGAACATCACCCACGTTATCCGCGGCGATGATCATGTCAACAATACACCCCGCCAGATTTTAATGTATCAAGCGCTGGGTTTTGATGTGCCCAAATTCGCCCATGTCCCGATGATTTTAGGATCGGACAAGGCTCGTTTGAGCAAGCGCCACGGCGCCACTTCCGTTATGGCCTATAAGGAAATGGGATTTTTACCGGAAGCTCTGGTTAATTATCTGGTGCGTCTCGGCTGGGCTCACGGAGACCAGGAAATATTTTCACAAAAAGATCTGATTGAACTTTTCGATCTGGATGCCGTCGGCAAATCACCCGCTGTTTTCAATCCCGAAAAACTTCTCTGGCTCAACTCGCACTATATAAAAGAAGCGTCTCCAGAGCGGTTAATGGAAGAGATGAAACCTCTATGGCCGGCCGGAATCAACACGAGCGATGCCGTCTTCACTCAAAAAGTGATTGCCGATTTACATACGCGGGTAAAAACGCTGGTGGAACTGGCCAATATGGCCGATTTCTATTTCGCTGAAGAGATTAAATATGAAGAACAGGCTGCTCAAAAATTTCTGACTGCCGATGTTCTGCTCCATTTGAAAGCAATGATCAACGCTATTGCTTCCGTACAGAACTTCAGCAAAGAAGGCCTTGAGACATTTTTAATTAATTTCACAGCAGAGAGAAAC
>DCVU01000032.1:874-2997 GCA_002327415.1 Smithella sp. UBA2180 | reverse complement strand
ATCTAAATCCTTAAATGATAAAAAGAACCGGATTTCGCGGTCAATTCGGTCGATGACCTGGTGAATATAAAAGCGTTCTGCCGATGGACTGAAAATCTTTTTCCAGACGGCTGATAATTTCCACTGCCGAACCGACATCTGCTCTGCCCGGATAAATATCATAGCGGGATTTGTAAATCTCAGGCGTGAAATCCGGCATGACAACGTTGGCCCCGGCCTGCAGCGCCAGAAGCCGTCCCTGTGGATGCAACGTTGCCAGAGCGGTTGTTGCCGGAATGTTGGTATTGCGGGTAAGCAATCGCGCGACGGCCAGAACACGTAACGTCAGTTCGATATCGTCGTTGTCTATTCCGGCAAGCGGTGTGTCGGGATGGGCTATAAACGGGCCGATACCCAGCATATCGGCATTCAGTAGTTTCATGACCAGCAGATCATCGGCTAATATCTCCTGTGTCTGACCAGGCAGGCCCACCATGTTTCCCGTGCCGGTTTCAAAGCCAAGTTGTTTGAGGTGCCGCAGACATTGCAGGCGGTTTTCCCAATCGCAGCCGGGGCGCAGATATTTGTAAAGTTCCCGTGAGGCTGTCTCATGTTTGAGCAAGTAACGGTTGGCTCCCGCATGCTGAAATGCTTGATAATCATTTAAGGAACGTTCGCCAATGGATAAGGTGATTATTAGATCTGTTTCTTTCCGAATTCGCTCTATCAGGCGGCAGACGATATCCTGGGAGAAAAAAGAATCTTCGCCGGATTGTAATACCACAGTAGGGACGCCTGTTTTTTTGATTTGCGCCGCCGTAGCGAGAATTTCATCTTCGGTCATCCGATAGCGGCTGAGGTTGGTATTGCCTTTGCGCAAACCGCAGTAAAGGCAATTGCGTTCGCAGTGGTTGGAAAATTCAATTATGCCGCGCAGAAATATTTCATCGCCCATTTGTTGTTTGCGGACGCGGTCGGCGGCCAAATAGAGAGCGGCTGAATATTTAAAAGGCAGTTTGAGAAGCGCAATAATGTCCTCACGTGTTAAATCTTTTCCGGCTTCGGCTTTGATCAAAAGGTTCTCGTTTTTATCAGATATAGACATCTCTTGTGCCATCCTCGATTTGCTTCAGCCGGTCGCAAACCATTTTTTTGCGTTTTGTTTTGAAAGTTTCATCCAGCATTTTTTGAATCAATTTTTCGCCGGCCTTGCGGGTTGCCGGGGTGGCGTAATCCAGCAGATATTCTTTAAAAGAAAAGACGGCATTGGTTTGGCAGAACTTCTGAATCAGTCCCGGTTTGGCCAGATCCATAAAATCCTTGCCCGTGCGTCCCAGTCGATAACAGGCTGTGCAGAAACTGGGTATATGTCCTTTTTCGGTGATATCTAAAATGACTTCATCGAGTGTTCGGGTATCGCCGAGATTAAACTGAGCTGCGCGAAAGGCATCGCTGGAATCTTCCTGATAACCGCCGGGATTAGTGCGTGATCCTGCGCTGATTTGTGAAACGCCGAGTGCAAAGACTTCAGCGCGCATGGCGGCTGTCTCTCTGGTGGTGAGAATCATCCCCGTGTAGGGAACGGCAAGACGGATAATTGCAACCAGTTTCTTAAAATCATGATCACTGACCGGATGAGGAGGCTTGATGGCTGCTGGAGCGTTGAAAGCAGGTTCCAGCCGGGGTATGGAAATGGTATGAGGTCCCACGCCGCAGTCTTTCTCCAGTTGCAGGGCGTGAAGCAAGAGACCCAATACTTCAAATTTATAGTCGTAAAGACCGAAAAGTGCGCCCATTCCTACATCATCGATACCGCCTTCCTGCGCGCGATGCATAGCAGTGAGCCGGTATGCATAATCTTTTTTAGGGCCGGATGGATGCATCTTCTTATATGTTTTGTGGTGATATGTTTCCTGAAATAGAAGATAAGTGCCGATGCCGGTTTTTTTTAAGCGCTTAAATCCATCAACTTCGAGGGGCGCAAGCTCAACGTTAATGCGTCGAATCTCTCCTCCGTGTTCAGTTTTTACGGAATATGCGGTTTCAATCGCTTCCATAAAATATTCCAGACTGGATCGGGCAGGGTGTTCGCCGCAAAGCATGAGCAAACGCTTGTGTCCCTCCCGTTCCAGAACCTGCACTTC
>DCVU01000032.1:0-771 GCA_002327415.1 Smithella sp. UBA2180 | reverse complement strand
AAGCCTTTTAGTTCGTAGGCTTTTTTAATGATTTCACGGACGCGTTGCGGATCGGGATTCTCCGCCTGCTTAAGAATATTTTCAATGTAATTGTCGTCAATAAAATCTTTCATAATGTTTTTTTATCCTTAATGGTGATTAGATTTTCGTCAAAGAAGATTTGACCGAAACGCCGGGTAGCGTGCCTAGTTTTCCGGTCAGCGCGCCGATTTCGTCGGTTGTAGCGTGGACGATAAGTGCGATGATATGCAGATTGCCGGGTGCGTAAGGCAATCCCATTCGTCCGATAATTATTTCGCCGCAGTCGCAAAGAATTTGATTTACTTTCTGCGCCTGGCTGGTTCTGTCGGTAATGATAATTGTGACTGTGCCGATGCGTTTATCCATATTTATTCTCCAAAAAATTACCTTCCGGAAGGGAAATGTTAATGCACTTCGTTTTTTATAGGTGTCATTAATCCCACTCCGCTTCGCTGCGGGGATAGTTCCCAATAGCCTTTGGCTATTGGATAGTTCCACTTGCGCTTTGAGCTTCATTCCATTCGCTCTCAGCGAGTGTCACTACGACTAACGCTTCAAACTTCACTTCGTTCGTTTTCAGGGAGTCTCATTAAAAAAGGTTTGATCCCGGAAGAATCAAACCTTTAATATTAATAAAAGACTTCACACTTCCCTTAAGATCAGAAAATTCCTCCCTCTCAGGTAAATTATTACTTTAATTTAAACTATCCTAAAAATCATTATTTTGTCAATTTAAATTTATTATTTTAT
>DCVU01000113.1:4351-5647 GCA_002327415.1 Smithella sp. UBA2180 | reverse complement strand
AACAACGGTGGAAGCCTTCTTCAGGGCGAAAAAGAGAGGAATAAAAGCGATCCAGGCAAATACGCCCCCGCCGTACTTGGGGAAAGATAAAAATAATAAAAAACCGCTCAAGACGGCTAAAAAAACAGTTTCTCTTGTTAATCCCGTGCTGACGCTTGATTGGAAATCATTTTTATTTCTGGATTTATTCTTCATTTAGACTGTTTGTTTTGAGTTTCTTAATTTTTACTTTTTTAATACTGCGCTCGTCAGCATTTTCAATGGTAATTTCCAATCCTTCTATTTGAAATTTTTCTCCGGATAAAGGAATTCTTTTAGTTGAATTCAATATCAGGCCGCTCAGTGTCTCATATCGGCCTTTTTTCAAACTTACATTTAAATGCTCTTCAATATTTTCAATTTCCATTCGGCCATCAAATATTATTGAGCCATCCGGTAATTGTAAAATTCCATCATCTGTATTACCTGTTTCATGTTCATCACGAAGTTCGCCGACAATTTCTTCAAGCAGATCTTCTAATGTTACCAAACCGGCGGTTCCGCCGTACTCATCAATAACAATCGCTATGTGTTTTTTATTTTCTTTTAATTCATAAAACAATAAATGGGTATTTTTTGTTTCGGGAATATAATACGGCGTACTCAAACAAGCCAGCAAATCCTCTTTGGTAATTTGCTTAGACCAGAATTTAAGCATGTCTTTGACATTCAAGACGCCGATAATGTTATCGATGGTGCCGCGATAAACGGGAATACGCGTATACCGTGATTCGATCACTTCATTGATAATTTCATCAATCGTTGCCTCCGTGCTTACGGCAACGATCTCCGTTCGTGGAATCATTATTTCACGGACTAAAATATGGGTAAATTCCAGAATATCTTCTATCATTTCCCGCGAAGAAGGATCTACCAGACCGCTCTTTTGCGCTCTGGACAATGCAGCGTCTATTTTGCTTCTAATATATTTGTTGTCGCGCCAGAAAAAAAATTTGAGAATAATTTTTGTAATATTCAAAAATACTTCTCCATGAATTATAAGCCGCGTAAATGTTCCGGTCTGATTTGACTGAGATCTTTCGCATTAATGACCGAATTAATCATTTTTAATTTTTTTTCTTTTTCTCTGGGCAAATATGCTTTTATCGGCAAGTAGTTAGAAGCATGATTGGAAGTAAAATAGCAATTTGTAAAATTGGAGTTGTCAATCATCAAATAAAGCTCGCGGATAAAGCCGAATTGATCAGGCAAAACAAAACGGCCGGCAAGATAATCTTCATATAATTCCGTCTCCGG
>DCVU01000113.1:0-4341 GCA_002327415.1 Smithella sp. UBA2180 | reverse complement strand
AAGTCACGCCTTTATGGATTTTTTGCAGTAATTCCGCATTTCCTGTTTCCACACCTAAATAAATTATCTTTAAGCCCATATCTTTTAATTTCTTAAGTTCATCAACACTTTTTCTTAATATGCTCTTGGCGTTGGCATAAGTTCCTATTCCCTCTAAATTCGGCAGGTTAGCATTAATTAATTGAAGTATTTCTTCAAGACGAGGTTGCGGTATGATCAAGGCATCGCCATCGCATAAAAATACTTTTTCCACATTCTTATAAGAACTGGCTTCATGCAGATCTTTTTTAACTTGATCCAAAGATTTAATTTTAAATTTCTTTTGCCGGTAAGCTCCGCAAAAAGTACATTTGTTGTGTGAACAACCGACAGTTACCTGTAGGAGCAAACTGTAAGCTTCGCTCGGCGGTCTTATTATTAATCCTTCATAATCCATAATTCAGTTTTTTTCCTTTAACAATTTATAATTATTTTGAAAATTACTAAAAATTATTTGTTACCATTTATATCAAAGCATACGAAAAAAGCAAGTCATAAGCCAAACAAAAAGGGAGCCGCTATTGAGCAGACTCCCTTAGATTTTCTGGCGGGGCCAAGGGGACTTGAACCCCTGCCCTCCGGCGTGACAGGCCGGCGTTATAACCAACTTAACTATGACCCCAAAAAATTCATTTCACTTTTATCTTTATTTTTAAATTAGTAAATTAGCATTAATGGTAGGCGGGACAGGGATCGAACCTGTGACATCCACGGTGTAAGCGTGGCGCTCTCCCAGCTGAGCTACCCGCCCGTAATACATCAAAAATGCTGTGAGGCTTCTAGCAACATTGAAATTTATTGTCAAGCTATAAAAGCACAAAGGAACATTTTAATTCACCGCTGGAGAAGTCACCGGCATATCTGCTGTGACTATTTTGCCAATATTTTCTTCATTCGGAAGAAAGGCAATTTTTAACACTTCATCTATATGTTCTACAAAAATAATTTTTAGGGTCTTCTGCACATTGTGCGGAACTTCCGCGAGATCTTTTTCATTATCTTTCGGAATAATCACCATTTTAATATTACCCCGATGAGCGGCAAGAAGTTTTTCTTTGAGACCTCCAATCGGTAAAACTCTGCCTCTTAATGTGATTTCACCGGTCATAGCTAAATCGGCACGTACTTTTTTCTTCATCAGCGCTGAAGCAATAGAGGTAGCCATAGCAATGCCCGCTGATGGACCATCTTTGGGAATCGCTCCTTCCGGCACATGCACATGAATATCAATTTTTTCATAAAAATTCTTTGCCAGACCGAACTGTTCGGCGCGAGCACGAATATAACTCAGGGCCGCCTGAACGGACTCCTGCATGACATCACCTAATTTCCCGGTCATCGTCATCTTGCCGGTACCTTCCATAATGGAAGCTTCTATAGCCAGAAGTTCTCCGCCAACTTCCGTCCAAGCCAATCCTGTCGTCAAACCAATCTTATCTTTTCCTTCTATCTCACCATGATGATATTTGGGAACTCCCAAATATTTAGAAAGAGACTTGGAAGTAATATTCATTTTTTTCTTGTTTTCATTGTTCACTATTTCTTTGGCTACTTTGCGACAAATGGAAGCAATTTCCCGATCCAGATTGCGCACACCGGCTTCCCGAGTATATTGACGAATAATCTTAAGCAATGCTCCTTTAGTGAATTCAATATTCTCCATTGTCAGGCCATTGGCTTCCAATTGTTTTGTGATCAGAAACTTTCTCCCTATTTGCAGTTTCTCCTGCTCAGTGTACCCGGCAATCCTGATTACCTCCATTCTGTCTTGCAACGGAGCGGGTATTGTCTGTAAAACGTTAGCTGTCGTAATAAACATAATCTCCGATAAATCATAATCGACATCGAGATAATTATCATTAAAGGCAAAGTTTTGCTCCGGATCGAGAACTTCTAACAGTGCAGATGAGGGATCACCTCTAAAATCAGAACTAAGTTTATCTACTTCATCCAGACAAAAAACGGGATTGTTGGAACCGGCTTTTTTCAACAACTGAATAATCTTGCCCGGCATAGCTCCAATATAGGTTCGACGATGGCCACGAATTTCCGCTTCGTCATGAACGCCGCCCAGAGAAATACGCACAAATTTTCTATTCGTGGCTCTAGCCACCGATTTGGCAATAGATGTTTTNNNGGCATATCCAATATCCAGTCAATATAATTTCTGACTACTGTCGCCTCTGCAGACATGGGAGTCATCATTTGCAATTTCTTAATTTCCTGCCGGACTTTTTTCACAGCCTCTTCCGACATCTTCTTCTGCTTCAGACGTTTTTCTAATTCGGATATTTCATTAGAAAAGTCATCTTTTTCTCCCATTTCCTTCTGAATAGCCCGCATCTGTTCGTTCAGATAGTAATCCTTTTGCGTCTTTTCCATCTGTTTTTTGACGCGCCGCTTGATTTTTTCTTCGACCTGTAAGATTTCGATTTCAGAGAGCATCAGCGAATAAATTGTTTCCAGACGTTCACCGACATCAAAGATCTCGATAATTTTTTGTTTATCTTCCAGTTTCACATTGAGATGGGTAATAACAACATCAGCCAGTTTCGAGGCATCTTCAATTACGGCAATTGTTCCTATCATTTCCACATGGATTTTCTTGCTGAGTTTCAGGTAAAGCTCAAAAGATTCTTTAATGCTGCGCATCAGAGCTTGTCTTTTTATCTCATTTTGATCATTAATTTCCTCGATCTCATTTACTTTAACCAGGAAAAAATCATTATTTGGCAAATATTCTCTGACGACTCCACGAGTTTTCCCCTCAACAAGCACCTTTACTGTTCCATCAGGTAAACGCAAAAGTTGAATGATAATGCCAATTGTGCCGACATTATAAATATGTTCCTGCGCCGGGTCATCCTCCTTGGCATTTTTCTGGGCAACCATAAAAATACTTTTTTCGTATTTCATCGCTGATTCCAGCGCGGCAATAGATTTTTCGCGGCCGACAAACAAAGGCACGATCATATGCGGAAACATCACCACATCTCTTAGAGGCAAGAGCGGAATTACAATTGTTTTATCCTGGTCATTGATTTTCTTTTCGTCAGACATATTTTCCCCGTATATATATCAAGCAGATTCAGACTTGGTTTCATAAATTAAAATTGGGTTTTCTTCTTTTAATACAACTTCTTCACTAATGACACATTCTTTAATATCACTTTGTGAGGGAATATCATACATGACTTCCAGCATTGTATTTTCCAGAATGGAGCGTAAGCCGCGCGCGCCGGATTTTCTTTCCATTGATAACTTGGCAACAGCTCTTAGTGCCCCGTCTGTAAATTTCAAAGCTACATTTTCTAAAGCAAATAATTTTTTATATTGTTTGATAATAGCATCTTTGGGCTCCACTAGAATTTTGATTAAAGCTGATTCATCCAATTCATCCAGAGTGGCAATAACGGGCAACCGTCCAATAAATTCCGGTATTAATCCGAATTTTAATAAATCTTCCGATCGTACTTCGGTAAGCAATTCGCCAACTCTCTTTTCTTTTTTACTTTTGATTTCGGCTCCGAAGCCCATTGCGTTAACACCCATTCGCTTGGAAATAATATTTTCCAGGTCATTAAAAGCGCCACCGCATATAAATAAAATATTCGTTGTATCTACCTGAATAAATTCCTGCTGAGGATGTTTACGTCCTCCCTTTGGCGGAATGTTGGCCATTGTCCCTTCCATAATTTTTAACAAAGCCTGCTGAACTCCTTCGCCGGAGACATCTCTGGTTATGGAAGGATTCCCTGATTTCTTCGCAATTTTATCTATCTCATCAATATAAACAATGCCCTTCGATGCTCTGGTAACATCATAATCCGCATTTTGCAGCAAACTTAAAATAATGTTTTCTACATCTTCACCGACATATCCGGCTTCCGTTAAAGTTGTAGCATCGGCGATTGTAAAAGGGACATTGAGAAATTTTGCCAAAGTTTTTGCCAGCAATGTTTTTCCTGAACCTGTAGGACCAATAAGAAGCACATTACTCTTTTGAATTTCGATTCCATCGGGATCAACATGGGAAAATAATCTTTTATAATGATTATAAACGGCAACCGACAAGATTTTCTTTGTTTTTTCCTGACCAATTACATATTGATCTAAAAACTTCTTAATTTCTTTCGGATGCGGTAAACCTTTCTTGGAATCTTTCTCTACAAGGTTATCTTCTTCTTCCTCAACAATATACCGGCAAAGTTCAATGCACTCATCGCAAATATAGGCTGTCGGGCCGGCGACCAGTTTTCGTACTTCACTTTGCATTTTTCCACAAAAAGAACAAAAAAGCAT
>DCVU01000098.1 GCA_002327415.1 Smithella sp. UBA2180 | reverse complement strand
CAGGGTCCAATAAAATGCTCTCC
Organism: Smithella sp. UBA2180; assembly: GCA_002327415.1. GTDB lineage: Bacteria > Desulfobacterota > Syntrophia > Syntrophales > Smithellaceae > Smithella. The sequence goes on along the minus strand of DCVU01000098.1, from coordinate 8,741 downwards.
TCTTCGACAGGGGAAATCCGTGCTTTATCCAAAAGGGAACGACATATTTGATTTTCGCCAAAACCAGTTAAAGGTGTGGGATCAATATTAAAAGCAAAATTTCCAATTGAACAAGTTTCTCCGATGCCGCTTTCTGCCAGCAGTATGGTATTGATGCCCTGACAGGAAGCAACTGCCGCGGCAACATGGGAAGAAAGATCATCACCTATGACAATTAGATCGTACATTTTTAATGAGTACCTTACGTCCTTTTATTTCAATTTTGCCTTCAGCAAAAAGTTGGATTGCCTGCGGATAAATCCGGTGTTCTTCCTTTAATATTCTTGCGGCTAATGTTTCCTCGGTATCGTCATCAAAAACCTGCACAGCACTTTGAATTATGATTGGTCCGGTGTCTACGCCTTCATCAACAAAATGGACTGTGCATCCGGATATTTTAACGCCGTATTCCAATGCCTGTTTCTGTCCGTGAATTCCCGGAAAGGATGGAAGCAGGGCAGGGTGGATATTCATTATTTTATGGGGAAAAGCTTTCAAAAATACAGGAGTAAGAATACGCATAAAACCGGCTAAAATAACCAGTTCAATGCCGTTGTCTTTTAAAGTTTTCACCAATTCCGAATCAAAATCTTCTTTGTTTTTTAAATCTCCGTTTTTTAAAATAACAACAGGAATTTTGTGTTTTTTTGCTCTGGTGATTCCGTAAGCATCAGTATTGTTACTGATAACAATATTGATAATTGCTTTTAATGATCCTTTTTCAATATGATCAATAATTGATTGCAAATTGGAACCATTTCCGGAAATCAAAACTCCCAGTTTCAATAAATCAGCCATATATTTAATCCTGATTTTCAGAAAAACAAACCTGTTCCCGCTTGTCTTCTTTCTTTTCTATGAATCCGATCCGATAAGCTTTCTCGCCCATCATTTCCAAACTATGAAGAACTGCCTGACATTCTTTTTCTGCAACTATGATCATCATTCCTATGCCCATGTTAAAAACACGAAACATTTCTTTTTCTTCAATATCGCCTATTTCCTGAATAACATTGAAAATAGGAGGTATATACCAACTGCCTTTATTAATAACTGCGCGGCAGGATTGAGGAATAATTCGCGGAATATTGTCGTAAAATCCGCCGCCGGTTATATGTACGAGACCTTTGACATTGAAACTCTTAAAAAGATTCAGCAGGGGTTTAACATAAATTCGAGTTGGTTCCAGCATCTCCAGACCAATTGTTTTATTCAGACCGGCGACTTTGTCGTTAACGCTTAAATTTCCTTTTTCCAGCAGGACTTTTCGGGCTAAAGAAAAGCCGTTACTATGTAAACCGCTGGAGGCGAGTCCTATAATATGGTCATTGACGCTAACAGTGGATCCATTAATTAATTTGTCCAGTTCCACCACGCCGACGCAAAATCCGGCAAGGTCATATTCGCCTGGTTTATAGAAACCGGGCATTTCCGCTGTTTCGCCGCCCAGAAGGGTACATCCGGCCTGTCGGCACCCTTTAGTAATTCCTTCAACAATGTTTACACTTTTTTCTAATTCTATTTTCCCGGTGGCGAGATAATCAAGGAAAAATAAAGGTTCCGCGCCCTGAACAACTACATCATTAACTGACATAGCTACAAGATCAATGCCAATAGTATCATGCTTGTCCACTAATTGAGCGATTCGTAGTTTAGTGCCTACGCCATCGGTGGAAGAAACCAGCACCGGATTCTTATAATTGATCGGATTAAGATGGAAAAGGCCGCCGAAACCTCCAATAGCGGAAATAACTTCTTTGCGGGCAGTTGTTTTTATCGATGGTTTAATCCGTTCTACAAATTCGTTAGCGGTATCAATATCCACACCCGCGTCTTTATATGTAGTCTTAGTTGTCATGCTACCTCTGTATGAATTTGGTTTATTATATAAAGTGTGTGAATTCGTGTAACGTAAATCGGTTTTTAAGTCAATCATTCCTTGCGGAAATAAAATATATTTGTTAACAAAAACAATCAATTCGTTGGAAATTATTTAGTAAGTTAGAATTTGTTTTATTTAGAAAGCAAATTCATTAACGAACTTATCCCGCATATGCGGGACTTATCCCATTTATTGGGGTCAGGTTTGCCAAACATTACGATGCGGAGACTTCAATGGATTCATTAAAAGAGATTCTGCACAAAACAGAGCAGCCCTTGATTTTCGCCTCCCGGGATAATTATAAGAACCTCTCCCACATAAAAGATTTGGGCAAATTTCTTTTGAATTTATTGTCCACCTTGAAAAGTTCATCGTTGCCTCCGAACGATAATTTCAATAATCTTGTGGATAAATTGCTGGAGATATTCTTTGATTACGATTTTCAAAAACTCGAATTAAAGAAAAATAAAATCGAGGAAGCACGGAAAATATTGGAAAAACTAAGCGCAATTATCAATTCTATACCCGTTCGGGATTCTGAGCATCATGGCGACCGGCAAACAACGGAAAGAATAAACGATTTAAAAGAATCTCTAGCAAAGCTTAACCTGCCGGTTCAGTATCTGAAAGGCGTGGGGCCGAAAATGGCCGCTCGCTTTGCCGCTAAGAAAATCGCCACGGTAGAAGATTTGCTGTTTTTTTTACCGCGAACCTATGAAGACCGCCGGGAAATTAAAAAGATCAATCGCCTGGAGGCGGAAAAAGTTCAGAGCGCTGTGGGTACTGTAATATCGTCGCAGTATCGGCACTACGGAAGAAAGAAGATACTGGAAACCGTCGTCAGCGATGGTACGGCTAATCTAACGGCAAAATGGTTCAAAGGGCAGATGTCTTATCTGCTTGGCATTTTCAAGAATGGAACAAAAGTTATTTTTACCGGAGAAGTCAGGCCTGATTACGGCGGTAAGGCGATGATTCATCCCGATTATGAAATACTCGATGAAAAGGATGAAGAAAATCTTTTGAATTTTAAAAGAATAGTGCCCATTTATTCGGAGACGGAAGGACTGCATCAGAAATATTTTCGCAAGGTGATGAACTTCGCGCTGGAAAATTATTCACGCTATGTGGCTTCGCCGATACCTTATAATATCTGCGAAAAACGCAATCTGCTCAATATCCATGAAGCGCTGCTTTCCGTTCATTTTCCCGGAAATAACGAGGATGTTGAAAAATTTATATCTTCCCGCTCCGAAGCACACAGGCGCTTGATTTATGATGAATTCTTCTTTTTTCAACTGGGCATGTCCGTCAAAAAATCGGGAAGAATTCTGGATAAAGGAATTTCCTTTAAAGTCACGGGGAAAATTCTGGAAAAATTTTATTCCATCCTGCCTTTCGAATTAACCGCAGCTCAAAAGAGAGTAATTGACGAAATACAAAAAGACATGTCCGTAGATACGGCGATGAACAGGCTTTTGCAGGGCGATGTGGGCAGCGGCAAGACAATTGTCTCGATGGCGGCGATGATTATCGCCTGTGAGAATTTTTATCAGGCGGCAATAATGGCGCCGACGGAAATCCTTGCCAAACAGCATTTTGAAACCATCAGCTCGTGGGCTGAAAAAATAGGCTTAAAAGTTGTTTTGCTTACCGGCAGTATGACCAACTCCGCCCGAAGCGAAATACTCCGTCAGATTCAAAACGGCGAAGCCAATATCATCATCGGTACGCACGCTTTAATTCAGGAAAATGTTGATTTTCATAAACTGGGAATGGTTGTTATTGATGAACAGCACCGTTTCGGCGTGATGCAGAGGGCGACTTTACGGGCCAAGGGAATCAACGCGGATGTGCTGGTCATGACGGCAACACCCATTCCGCGAACTCTGGCCATGACCGTTTACGGCGATCTGGATGTTTCTGTCATTGATGAAATGCCTCCCGGTAAAAAGCCTGTGCACACGGTTGTATTATCGGAAAGTAAACGAGACAAGGTTTATCAAACAATAAGTGCCGAATTGGCAAAGGGGCATCAGGCGTTTATCGTTTATCCATTAGTTGAAGAATCGGAAACTCTGGATTTAAAAGATGCCACGAATATGTCCAAACATCTGCAAAAAGATATTTTTCCGAATCACAGCGTGGGATTGATTCACGGCAAGATGAAAGAAAAGGAAAAAGATGAAGTCATGCGGGAATTTCTGGAAAACAAAATACAAATTCTTGTTTCCACAACGGTTATTGAAGTAGGCCTTGATGTGCCGCGCGCTTCTTTAATGGTGATCGAACACGCCGCGCGCTTCGGCCTTTCGCAATTGCATCAGTTGCGCGGCAGGGTAGGGCGTCGTGATATTCCTTCGAGCTGTATACTGCTTACAGATTTTAAATGTTCGGCAGACGCGCGCAAGAGATTAAAGGTGATGGAAAAAACAACAGACGGTTTTATCATTGCCGAAGAAGATCTGGCCATTCGCGGCCCCGGTGATTTTCTGGGCACTCGTCAATCAGGACTGCCTGATTTTCGCATTGCCAGCATCATTCGTGACGCCCGCATTTTAAACGATGCTAAAGAGGACGCATTCCAATTAGCGGAGCGAGACCCGTTTTTAGAAAAGCCTGAACACATAATTTTAAAAGAAACCCTGCTTTGGAAATGGCGGGGGAAGCTGGATTTAGCGAGGACAGGATAAAGAGAGGGTTAAGGGTAAGGTAGCAAGGAGTATGGAAATGGAGAAATTAACAAAATGAGAATAGGCATTATCGGCATCGGAGGGGTAGGGGGATACTTCGGTGGAAAACTGGCTCGCGAATATGAAAATTCCAAACAGCATGAAATTATTTTCATCGCGCGCGGTGAACATTTAAAAGCAATTCAGGAAAACGGTTTGCAATTACTCACAAAGGAAGGCGACTATATTACCCGGCCAAAAATTGCCACGGATAATCCTGTTGAGGCGGGTGTTTTCGATTTGGTTTTTTTTTGCACCAAAAGTTATTCACTGGAGAGTTCGGCGCGGGAAGTCCTCTCCTGCATCAATAAAAATACAGTGGTGATTCCACTGCTCAATGGCGTCAACAGCGCGGAAAGGCTTCGTGCAGTTTTACCGCAGGCGCATGTTTTGGGCGGCAGTGTTTATATCATCAGCCACATTGAAAAGCCCGGTATCATCAAACAGGAGGGCGGTGCCTGCAAACTTACATTCGGCACGAGTGATAAATCAGCTTCAAAATATCAATATATTCTGGATATTTTGTTGCAGGCCGGAATCAACGCGGTATTAACGGACAAAATATCTGAAGCTTTGTGGACAAAATATCTGCTGATGTGCCCACTGGGTTCTCTCACTTCGGCTACCGGTAAGACGTACGGTGCTGTTTGGGCGGATATTTCGCTAAGGAAAAAGACCAGAGATATGATGCTGGAAGTCGTGGCAGTTGCCAAAGCACGTCATGTTTTTCTGCCGGGAAATACAGTAGACAAAGCAATGGAAATGGTTGCGGGTTTTGGTCACAACTCAAAAACGTCCATGCAACTGGATAGAGAAAATGGCAGACAGACGGAAATAGACGCGCTGACTGCTTATCTTTGTAAAGCAGGAAAAGAATCAGGAATTCTCACGCCACTGCATGATGAAATTTATGAGCAACTGAAATAGTTGCCTTTAGATCCGGAAATTATGAAATAGGAGAGAAAATGAAAAAAATATTATTGGCAATATTTGTAACATCATTTGTATTTATAACCGCTTGTGCGGGGAATTTAAATAATGTTGCAGTTAATAATAATGTTATCGTTGAGCAGTTGGCAAAATCAAGTTCAAGCTGGAATGGAAAAGCTTTGCCCGCATATCCTCAAGGTAAACCGGAAGTTACTATTCTGAGGATAAAAATCCCCGCAGGTGCTAAACTGGAAGTGCACAATCATCCGGTTATTAACGCGGGAGTTTTAATTGCAGGAGAATTAATGGTAATAACGGAAGACAACAAAACACATCATCTTAAAGCCGGAGATTCCATTGTTGAACTTGTGGGAAGAAAGCATTACGGAAAAAATGAAGGTACGGAAACGGCGGAGATTATAGTTTTCTATGCCGGCACGGTTAATAAGCCAATAACGATCAAATAGAATATCATCTTTGTTTAATTCTTGGGATTTTTATCAGCTAAATCTTTAAATATAATTTATATTTAATTGACAAAACGACCGTATTTGTTATAGGAAAAACATCTTGAATAATGGTTAAAATTCAATATTTTAAAATAATTTCAGGTGTATATGATGAAGGATATTAATATCGGGTTAATTGGTTTCGGAACCATCGGAACAGGACTTGTCAAACTACTAAGGCAAAACGAGGAACTGATCACTAAAAAGTTAGGAGCCAGGCTTGTTTTGAAGAAAATCGCCGATATTGATATTACCACGCAGCGTGGAGTTAAAGTTGGTAAAAATCTGATGACAACTGATGCCAGAGAAATTATCAACGATAAAGATATTCCCATTGTCATTGAACTGATGGGCGGATATGAACCGGCGCGCACTTTTGTTCTGGAGGCAATCGCCAAAGGAAAACATATTGTTACCGCCAACAAGGCACTTCTAGCAACCTACGGCAATGAAATATTTCCAGCCGCCCAGAAAAAAGCAGTGGATATCGGTTTTGAAGCCAGTGTCGGCGGAACTATTCCGATAATCAAAACCTTAAAAGAAAGCCTTGTCGCCAATAAGATTAATTCCATCATGGGCATTATGAACGGCACCTGCAATTTCATTCTGTCCAAAATGACTGATGAAGACAAGATGTTCGATGTCGTGTTAAAAGAAGCGCAGAGACTGGGCTTTGCCGAAGCCGATCCGACTTTTGATATTGAAGGAATTGATACGGCTCATAAGATGGCGATAATTCTTTCTTTGGCTTATGGAAAAACAGTTAACTTGAAAGACATTTATCTGGAAGGCATCACTAAAGTCAGCCGCGAGGATATTGCGTTTGCCCGGGAGCTGGGCTACCGGATAAAATTACTGGCGATAGCGATGCTTAAAGATGGCGCGGTGGAGGCAAGAATTCATCCGACGATGATTTCTTCAGGTCACCTTTTAGCCAATGTCAATCAGAATTACAACGCGTTCCATATTATGGGTGACGCATCGGGGCCCGTTTTTCTTTTCGGGCAGGGAGCGGGAATGATGCCCACCGCCAGCGCTGTTTTCAGCGATATAATAGACAGTGCCCGCAATGTTTTAAACGGTACTAATTGCCGTGGTCCATTACGTTCAATAAGTGAAACCGATATGCAGCAGATAAAACTTATACCGATGGATAATGTTGAGACAAAATATTATTTCCGTTTTTCGGCTCTTGACCGTCCCGGAGTTCTTTCCAGAATTTCCGGCATACTCGGCAAATATAACATCAGCATTGCCACCTGTATTCAGAAAGCGCGGGGTAAAAAAGGAGCGGTGCCGATTGTTATGACAACATACAAGGCCCAAGAAAAGAATGTGCAACAGGCGCTCAAGAAGATAGATAAACTGGACATTGTTCAAGGTAAAACTATTCTGATTAGAATTGAGGACGATTTAAATTAAAATTATTAAAAACGAAAATTCTATTAATGTTAATATGAAATACGTAGTATTGCTCGGCGATGGAATGGCTGATTATCCGACCAAAAAACTCGGCGGAAAAACTCCATTACAGTGCGCCTTTACTCCTTTTATGGATCAGATTGCTGCGGAAGGCACTCTGGGGTGTGTGGATACGATTCCCGAGGGATTGAATCCGGGCAGTGATGTCGCCACTTTAAGCGTGCTGGGTTATGATCCCCGTGAAACTTACACCGGCCGAGGGCCGTTGGAAGCGGCCAGCATGGGAATAAATCTCGGATCGAATGACATGGTTTATCGTTGTAACCTTGTCACAATCGGCGACAAGGATTCTCCCGGCGCGTTCATGGATGATTTTACGGCCGGCCATATTTCCACCGAAGAAGCACGGGAAATCATTCTTGATATAAATAAACAACTCGGATCTTCTCAGTTGGAGTTTTTCCCCGGTGTCGGTTATCGCCATTTGTTCGTCTGGCGTAATTCTCCTGTGGCGCCGGAAACAACAGCGCCGCACGACATCACCGGTAAGCCCATCGCTGAATATCTGCCGTGTGGAAATTCCTTCGAGGAAATAAATTCAATTATGCGGCGTGCCGGAGAAATTTTATTAAATCATCCTGTCAACGCTAGAAGAAAGGAAGCGGGCAAAAAACAGGCTAATTCCATCTGGCTCTGGGGACAGGGGGTAAAACCGCAGATTGTTCCGCTTACTCAAAAATATTCACTGTCGGGCGGAATGATTTCCGCAGTTGATCTGCTCAACGGCATCGGTATTTTGGCCGGATTGAAAGTATACCATGTGGAAGGAGCGACCGGTTATATTGATACCAACTATACGGGCAAAGCGAATATGGCTCTGGATCTTCTGAATTTCATGGATTTTGTTTTTGTTCATCTGGAGGCGCCTGATGAAATGGGGCATGAAGGAAATGCCGCCGGCAAGATTCAGGCGATTGAGTTTTTTGATGAAAAAATAGTCGGGCCGATTTTAAATAAAATGCCTTCATTCGGCGATTACCGGATTATTGTTTTGAGCGATCATCCGACACCGCTGGATCTAAAAACCCATGTTGGCGATCCCAGTCCATTCGCTGTTTTATCTTCTATTAAAGAAGATAACAAAGCGGCAGGATTGACCTTTAATGAAATAGCCGCAAAAGAAAGTTCTATTTTAATTTCTCCGGGACATCTGTTGATGGAAAAATT
>DCVU01000131.1 GCA_002327415.1 Smithella sp. UBA2180 | reverse complement strand
TTGTACAACAAAACCGAAAGAGCCTCTTTTTTAACATCAATTTCTTTAGGGATGCCTTTTAGCCTGTAGGCGATAGCGTATCTTATAGCCATATTGCCTAGATAACGGGCTTCTTTCATCATCTCATTAAGGGCTTTATATTTTAGGATACGCAGTTCATTGTCATCTTCCATAACTCGCACAGGAATCTTGACAACTTTTGTTGTAATGATTGCTTCATTCATAATTATTAGAAAATGTTTGATAGGTTATTGATTCTAACTATAAAAAGTATAATGAAATTAAATCTGATACGTCAAGGGAATATTGCCAACAATAAATTAGGTTTTATTAGGATTCTTTTTTATAATGTCCAAAAATTTCGTTTAAAATTGTCAAGAATTCTCTTTTTAAAGAGGTATAATGACATTTTCACTAAACATTTTTGCCACCCCAACTTTAATTTTGCGACTTTGCGCGTGAAGGGAACCTACTGGTTGATATTTTTGACTGCTTGGAAGAATTTTCGTCACCTCTATCCCTATTAGTGCGATTGAGTGCTTTGTGATATGTTTTGCTTATATTTTAGGCTTCGCATTTTTTTTAAAAAATCCTTTTTATATGCGAAATCCAAAGTAAAATAACCAATACGGTTCAAATTTTGAAAACTGCCAAAGGCATTTTGTACCCGTGCCTCTCAAATTATTTGAGGGTATTTCTATGTTTACCATTGACCTTTCGGTTGGCACATATCGCCTTTGGAAGATTGCTTATAGCCCCCAGCGATTTTTTTCATCTCTGTTTGATTCTTTATGTTTGATTTATCCAAATTAATCAAACACCGGGGAAATTCTGCGCGTAATAAACCAGAGGGTTTCTAATTTTTTAGGTGTCACAAAGATTCAATGCCGCCCTATGCAATGACCAAAAATAATATTTCAATTTTGACATCGCGGATATTTGGCAACCAGTTCGGTTATTAAATAAGGCTGCTTAAAGAATACATATGCCTCGGTAAATTCATGCAATTAAGCAAGATACTTTTAAGGCCTATACATGGCTATCATGTAAACGCATACGGAAACGTTGCTCTAAAATGTAGTTATGAGGTTTAAGCAATTTACGGCCTTAAATATTTAATTTAATAATAAGTTATGCCTAATTTTTATGGTTACGGGTTCGTTGCTCTAAATTGCCTTTTATGGTTACGGTTTCGTATGCGTGCATGGTTACGCATTCGTATGTTGAAATTGTCTTTTCTTGCTATTCTGAAATCCTTTTTTCAATACATCTGGCCGCTCGGAAAACACTTTTTCTTTATTCCAGAGTAAATATTGATTTGATAAACTGTAAATGCTTTGATCTTTCTGACACCCGCCGCCATGATGTTCTATCTTAATAAATCCTTTAGCCAGAAGGTCATCAAATCCGCGCGTTGCTCTAGGTTGCGTTATGCCTAGCTTTTCTAATTCAATATAACTTAACTTCAACTCTTTATCATTTACGCATATCCGGGATTTATTTGTTTGCTTAAAGTCCCGCTTGCCTAGAATGTAAATTAGCATTTGCGGCGCGACACCGCCTAATGCAATAAATGCCGGGGACTCAAACAATTCTCTTTCAACAAAAGTCCCTTTGCCTCTGCCAATATGTTTTTGCTTCTGAAAATCATACTTTGGTTTATGTGTTGCCAGATATTCCCGTTTATAATTTTCAAGCCGTTCATCTGGAGTCATATTATTCAAATTTTTCATGAGCCCTTATCTACCCCTAGCCTGATAATGTAATGTCGCTAGAAGCCCCCTTTTAGCTATTCGCTAGAGCAAAATAACGATATATTTAAAGCCGTGCCGTCCTCATCTTTTCCACTTGATCCCACGGCATAGTTTTTTTAGTGGTTCGTTTTTCCCGGTTTTGATTGTAGGCCATGAATGGCGCTAGAGAACAATGAGGCATATTGCAATCAACTTTTCCGTCTGAAAAGTAGTTCATCCAGTCATAGCACTTTGCATAAATTGCTTGCTTGAAGGTCAGCTTCTGCCCGGATAGATGTTTTAAAAGTTCCTTTTGTCCTCTTGCCTTCTTGCCATACAGCTGGATGTTCTTTATTCTTTCATTCATTACGCGGCCTCTCTTTCGATCAAGGCGCGAATATCCGACACACGCCAAGCGGTGGTACGTTTACTTAGCTTAATTGGTTTGGGGAAACGTCCTTCACGTACACCCGTCAGCCATGTTGAACGCGATACGGGAATAATGGCCGGTGTATCTTTGCTTCCAATAATTTGATTGAGCCTAAGAAATCCTTCTGCTGGTAGATTGTTCATGCTGTCACCTCTTGTTCGTTTAAATAAGGTTTTTCCGACATTTGATTTTCTCCTTTCAAAATAAGTTAGATTAAAAAAGCTTCGTGGTTTACGAGTATTTTAAATTAGCATAGAGAATTGTTGATATGTTTTATCTGCATTAATAAAAATACCCGTAAGCTGTATGCTTTACGGGTATTCTATTAATCAACATGGTAAATTACGAATGTTAAGGCATTGATTTAACAGTTAAATCAATGATTTGACGGTCAAGGCATTGCCTTAACCTTCTTGCGTGCTATTTTTAATATTCGATCTTCTGAGTCAAGGTCTGTAAATTCTTTTACCATACCAAAAAAACTATTTCTTAATTTTTTATCTTTTCTAAAAATACCTGTATTTTGTATTCCTAATTTATTAAGAATACCCTCTATGGCTTTTCTATTTCTTTCGCCCCTCTTTTTCATTGCAATCGCGCCGGGATTCTTTCCACGCTTTTCCATTTTCGCCGTCCAGTATCCTATTAACTCATAATATTTTTGCATTAAATCTGTTGAAAGCAATATACAGTGCTCTAGGTTATCAGTTGTCCCTTTCTCTATGCATAAAACACTTATAGATTCCCATTCTTTTTGCTCAATCTCTGCCCGAAGTTTTTTAAATATAGATTCCATTATAAAAAAATAGTCGTTTATCTTAATAAAAGAGTCCTTATCTCTAATGTTAATATTATCAAACATACCGCCATTTTTAATTAAATCTCTAGCCTTCTTTTCCATTTCTTTTTTATAATCATTAATTTTAAAATTATCATTTTTTTCGTTTGCTAGCATAATAATGGTTTCGTTTGGGTCAAAGTCTTCGGATGTTTCAAGGTTTTTCAATAATGGTTTAAGGTCAAAGGTTTCAAGAATGCCTTCACTTTTATCAATAGGAAAATCAATATTTGATTCAGGATATCTAATAATTAACCAATTTAAAAATAATTTAAGTTGTAAAGAAATGCTCTTGATTTGCATATAATCAAAGATCGCTTCAAAAATAACAATTTTTTCTTTTTTCTTTTTCATTGCTTCCCCTCTCACAAGCACCCCTATGATTTAGCCGGGGAAACGGAAAGGGGTGCTTCCGCTTATCGGCTGGCCTGCCTATCCCCGGTTTTTCAATTTTTACGCTTTTGCATTTTTAAACGGAATCACTTTTGCCCCGGCCTTCAATCCGTCCAGATAGTCAGACCATGTCTGCATCATTCGCCGCCGTTCTTTTAAATGCGCTGTTCGATTATAAGCGCGTCCATTTGGGTCTCTAACTGCATGAGCAAGCTGGTGTTCAATAAAATCCGGCCTAAATTGCAGGACTTCATCAAGAATGGTTCGCGCCATTGCCCGGAATCCATGACCGGACATTTCGTCTTTCGCGTATCCCATATTTCGCAAGGCCGCGAGAATAGCGTTATCGCTCATTGGAAGTTGAGACGTTCTTCCTGGAAATACATAGCGGCCTGAACCGGTCAACTTGTTAAGCTCTTTTAAAATCTCTATTGCCTGTTTTGACAATGGCACAAGGTGCGGTTCTTTCATTTTCATTTTACTGCCGGGAATATTCCATTCAGCGTTTTCTAAATCTATTTCTTCCCATTCAGCATGGCGGAGTTCACCCGGACGGACAAAAAGCAACGGCGCAAGTTTTAAAGCGCATTGAACAACAAAGCTTCCTTGATAGCCGTCAATAGCTCTCAATAGCTTCCCCACTTTCTTGGGTTCGGTAATTGCCGCTCTATTTGTTTTTTGTGGTTGCGGCAACGCCCCTTTTAAATCCGTTGTCGGGTCACGTTCTGCGCGGCCAGTTACAACTGCATACCTGAAGACTTGGCCGCAAATGATCCGCACACGCTGCGTGGTGTCTAATATGCCTCTTGATTCTATGCGCCGTAAAACTGCCAATAATTCAGGGGCTTTTATTTCCGCAATCGGTCTTTTGCCAATCCACGGAAAAATATAAAGCTCCAAACGGCTCATAAGCGTTTCAGCATATCTTACAGACCACGTTGAAAAAAATCTTTTATGCCATTCTTTTGCTATTAACTCGAATGTTTCTATTTCTTGTATCGTAGCCTGTTTTTGTGCCCTGCGTGCCGCGCTAGGGTCAATTCCTTTTGCTAACTGCCGTCTGGCCTCATCTCTACTTTGCCTCGCGTCCAGAAGACTTATTTCCGGGTAACTGCCAAGAGCAAGAAGCTTATATTTACCAGCAAAGCGATATTTGAAACGCCATAGCTTCCCGCCCTTTTCTGTGACATGAAGATAAAGACCGCCGCTATCTGTCAATTTATAAAACTTACCCCGTGACTTTGCGTTGCGGATTTTCATTTCATTCAGTGGCATAAATCACCTCATTTTTCAGTTAATCAATTTTTGCATTTTGGGGGTATCTCATTTCTAACATTTAAAATACCCCCAAATATACCCCCACTTTTTTTGGATTCTGATAAATCTTATAACACGTCTTTGGACTAAAAACAACAAAAAACCCGCTATTTCTAACGGGTTCTTGCACTTCTTAAGATTTTACCGGATGATGACTTGGTGGGCGATGTGAGATTCGAACTCACGGCACCTGGCTTCGGAGGCCAGTACTCTATCCAGCTGAGCTAATCGCCCTTGTGAAAGATTAACATAATTGTCCGTGTTGATATCATCTTTGGTTAAAAAATGGAATTATTATTACTCTCCCGGCAAACTACTTTTCTATTTTTGTGAGGTATGGTCTTTCCCCTGATAGTAATTGATCCATGATGACGTTTGATAAAGATCCCAATTGCAGGGCGGGACAATGCCTTTCTCCAGTTGCGTTTCTTCACTGTGTTTCTTTAGCCGGGCATAGGCCCGGACATAGACGCATTGTTTCTTTCCGGGATAGACTTCGCACCATCCCTCGAAGCTTCCGCCGCAGGCCCCGTTGCGCTGGTTCTTCGGACATTGCGACATCGGGCAGAGATAGGCCACATCGATGAGGGAGCAGTCCCCGCAGTCCTTGCAATCAAAGAGCACGACCTTGGTTAAGTGTTCCAGTTTATGAAAAATACCTTCCATCTTTGTTCCTGCCACTTTGCCGCTCAGTCCCTTCATAACGCTGTAAAGTTTCTTTCCCGGCTCAAACATGAGTTTATGGAAAAGCCGCGAAAATCCATAGCAACATTCGCCTTTAGTATCCAGCGACCACGCCTGTCGTTGAGCAGGCTTCTCCAAATTAAGGCCGGTCTTCTGATCTTGCTCAAAATAATAAAAACCGCCGGGAATGGGATAATCGAAGTACCGGACCAAATCAGCCCATTGTGAGGAAAGCGCTTCCCCCTGCCGGATAATTTCTTCAATCTGTTCATATTTGATATTGTGCCCGCCGATATGAACACCGCTGAAGCCCATGCCCTTCATCATAGCGTACATCCTCGCTGCGCGGAGAATTCTGGCACCTTCTCCTTTGTCGGGATCGTTTCGCTCCCGATCAATTTCCGCCAGAAGTTTATCCGTAACGACGGAACCGGGCAATTCGTTGCGGTTCATCATTTTAGCTGCGCCGTACGGAAGAATATAAATGTTCCCTATAAGCGGCAAATTAAAACCACTTTGTTTCATAAAAAGGAGCACTTCATGAAATTTTCGGGCATCATATCCCAGTTGCGTAACTATAAATTGAGCGCCTGTATCGATTTTCTTTTTCAGTTTGTAATACTGGAGCATCTGTTCTGTTTCGGTTGCCTTGAAGGGAGAAACGACAGCTCCTGGGAAAAAATCGCTAGACTGGTGACGGATGTTACCTTTGATTCCCGGATACGTAAGACCCTTGTTCATATCCGATATCAGTTGCAGGGCATGTATCGGATCTAAGTCAAATACGGGAGCAGGTCTTCCAAGGTAACCGGAGACAGGATAATCACCGCTCATAACCAGAAGGTTTCTGACTCCTGATCTATCCAAAGCATAAAGCTGACTTTCAATTTGATTGCGGTTTCTGTCTTTGCAGGTAAAATGGACGAGTGGCTCGATGCCCAGCTTCATAATTTCAT
>DCVU01000008.1 GCA_002327415.1 Smithella sp. UBA2180 | reverse complement strand
CCTGCACGATCTTCATTAATAATGTTACTGATGCCGCGGGTTTCACCCATTTTTAAAGTACCTTTCTCCAAAGGATAAAGAAAACCCGTGAGAGTTATTCCTGTAACCCGGGGACTGAGCGCAAGAAGAGAAACTGTCTTTCCCGTTTCGTTTATAAAAACAGCTTTTTTATCCAGCACAAAAGCTTCACCGTATTCGTCAACCAAATACGTATTAATTCCCTTTTCCTGTCCCTTGCAGAGCAAGAACACATTGGCCAGAGTGTGATCCACTCTGCCGCCCAGAGCGCCCCAGATAAATATTTCTTCCGGATTTAAATTCAGCGCGTAATCAAGCGCCAGTTCCGTATCAGTAAAATCTTTATTTGCGGAACATTTTAAAATTTTTATTCCCTGGGCAGAGTAACTTGCCAGCAAAGCAGGATCAATCGAATCCATGTCGCCGATGATCACGTCGGGCTTAATTCCCAGATATTGAAAATTACGCGCGCCGCCATCACAGCAGATCACCAGAAGATTTCCGGCTTGAGCAAATTTTTTATGGAAAAAAACAGGATCGACTAAACGGCCGCCGCTAACTATGATTATTTTCTGATACACAAGCGTTTCCCTAAATATAAAATGCTGCCAAATCTCATCACTGAGCGGCCGCTACAAGGGTCATGCTCAAATGGTGTAACCGCAGCGTTCATCGATAATTTGTTAAGGAAATTTATTACATTAACTTGCAAAAAGCAAATTGTTTAATTATACAAATTCTAAATCAAAGCGTTATTTTGTTGGCAGGGATAAATCCCGGACTTTACGAAATTGAATTCAAATTGTTTCCTGCGACACTTACGCACGTTCCATCACCCAAAATGGCGCATGGACACAGAAGGAACCATCTAAAGTGGAAGTTCGCAAAATCAAGAAGGAAAGTTACCAGTATTATTTTAAATTTCCCAACGATCAAATACGCGTGATATATAAACAGGTCGGTCTGTCAGAAGGTTGGAAAACTTACACTCGCGTCAGCGATTAAAGGGATCCGTTCCCATTAATCCATTTTGCCGCGTCTTGAACCGAGTTTTAGTCAAATTTTACGCGGAAACGAACAAACGGTCCCTAGACGGTGTAGTCCGCCTGAAGTCCTTATCACTAAAGCCGGTAAAATTGCAGCCAAGTAATCCCTTAAAAGACGTGTAAAGTAGCCTTCCTTTTTTCAGTGTAAAAGCGTTAACATCTGTAATATTTTCAGGATAAGACCGCTGATCTCTCTTGGAGAGGATAATTAAAGATACATCATGCCCGCTAACTATTTCATTGTGTATAATCCGCTTACGTATAATCTGATGGATTTTCTGCCTGCCGGTTCTATTACGCCCATTGATGTCATTTCCTATCTCACAGGTAAAAACGCACACGAAATAACGTCTGAAAATTTTCTCAAGTTTGTCGATTTCCAGCCGGAAAAACAGCGCGCGACAATGGTTGACGCTCTCGCCATTGAAATGTACGCGGGTATATATATTCAAAATCAACTGGCCAGGCTCGCTAAAGACCATATAATCGCAATGGTGGACGGCAAACGGAAATTTTTCCCCCAGGTAATACAAGAAAAAAAGTCTGCCGCAGGCTGTTTTTATTTCAGCCATGAGCTCAACATTTCCCGCTGCCGCCGCCGCTGCAATCTTGTTAAACCACGCTCCGCATCCGGAGCTGATTTCCATTGTGAAAGGCGCAGGAGACTCAACTGTTATTACCTCTATCTTAGACGATCTGAAAAACAAGTTTCTCAAAAGCGAATACATCGGACACAAACTGATTGAAGACGGTGTTTGGGGAGATTTTCATAACCTCGAACCATTAGAGCCGTTTATAAAAAATTCCCCGCTAAAGGATTTCCGGATTAATCCTGTCGCTCCATTCACGGGATGTATATTTTCATGTAAGTTTTGTTCAATCTCAACCATGCCGCAAAAATATAAATCAGTTCAATTTCGCAATCCTGATGACTTCGTGTCAGAATTGCGTTATTACCAAAAAGGATCAGTTGATTTTAAAAACCGATACTATTTTTTTACACCGGACAATCTTTTTTCCAACAAAAAAGAACTGATTTCTTTTTTAAAACAGATCATGGAAAGCGATCTGCACATCAATTATGCGGTACAGATATCCATTGAAGTTGCGGATGATGAAGGACTGCTTAAACTGATCAGGGCCTCTGGAGGCACTCATTTTTTTATAGGTCTGGAATCTCTTGATATGCGCAACTTAAAGCATATTAACAAACACATTGTTGGAAACATAGAAAAAAGCGGTATGTCTGTAGCAAAATATTACGCGTCTAAAATTAAGAAGATTCACGATCATGGTATTTCCATTCATGGTTCTTTTATCATCGGGCTGCCTTATGACTATTATAATTCCGCAACCGACAATACAGGCGTTGATATAACAAAATTTTGCACAAAGAACAGGATAGGAGCACAGCCTAGCACGATTGTAGATCTCCCGGGTTCCGTGTTCTTTAACGAAAGTCAGGAAAACAACCGGTTC
Source organism: Smithella sp. UBA2180 (assembly GCA_002327415.1). GTDB lineage: Bacteria > Desulfobacterota > Syntrophia > Syntrophales > Smithellaceae > Smithella. Next base: position 7,916 of record DCVU01000008.1, on the reverse strand, counting down.
ATCTATGGGAAGAAAGACACAATGGATTATTTTTTGTCTTTATCTATTGCGGATTTTGCCGAAACAAACAAGATACCGCCAGACTCCCTCTACAACAGCCCTCTGGTTATCGCATCAATGGTTTTTTATATATCGAGCAAAGTCGGTTCACCGGTTAGAGCAACAATAAATTCTACAATAATCTTTATGAGGTCTTTTATTCACCCCACAAAAAACGGCAAAGGATTCAAAATATGGGAGCGGTTTATTGATGCTGTATGCTCCGCCGTTTCGCAGACCGCTGTCGCCCTGTATAAAGCAGCAGGGCGATTCTCTTGTGCAATCCAGGCATGGTGTCAGGGGTATCATGGAGAGGCTATATGACGCGGAAAAAAATCATGAAGTAAGAAAATTGTTTAAAGACTACATACGCAAATTTGCCGAATAAGCAAAAGACAAGATACGCCGCATCGTCTCATCAAGAGAAATATGGCACAGGCAATCATATCAAGAAATTTTGCCCAGAATGCCCGGATAATTTAGTTTTGACATATTGTTCAATATAATTTATGGAACTAGCAGCTAAATTTTCATCATTTAGATTTTTTTAAGATAAAAAATATTCTTTAAAATAAAGGAGCTGTTTTTATGAAAACAAAAATTACAGAATTATTCGGAATCGAATACCCAATCATCCTTCCCGGCATGAGTTGGATAAGCGTGCCGGAACTTGTTGCTGCAGTGTCTAATGCCGGAGGTATCGGTTATCTCGCCACCGGTCCTTTAAGTCCGGCCAAAACAAGAGAATCCATCAGACGAATAAAAGCGCTTACTAATAAACCTTTTGGAGTGGGCATTACCCTCTTGATGCCGGGAGCTCATGAAAATGCTATGGTAGCCATCGAAGAAAAGGTTCCCGTTCTGAACATATCTCTCGGCAAGGGCGAAGATTTAATAAAGAAAGTTCACGCTTACAACGGTAAAGTAATCGCCACGGTAACAACCGTTCAACACGCACTGGCCGCTCAAAAATCGGGGGCGGATGCTCTGCAGGTAACCGGATATGAAGCAGCGGCTCATGGCAGTCAGGTTCCAACACTGGTTCTTATTCCTGCTGTAGTAGATGCGGTTAAAATACCTGTGGTCGCGATAGGCGGAATCGCTGACGGCCGGGGAATGGCCGCGGCTTTTGCTCTGGGCGCCGAAGGCATTGGAATGGGCACAAGACTTTCTATCACGAAGGAAAGTCCTGTTCATGACTTCTGCAAGAAAAAGCAGTTGGAGAGCGGGATAGAAGATACAATATATTCCAACAGATTCGACTCTCTTTACTGCAGAGTTTTTAAAACCCCCTCCGCTGAAAAAGCATACAAACAAGGCCGTAATCTTCGCAAAGGATTTAAGGCATCATTAGCTATTGCCAAGGCAGTGGATATTCCATGGATGAAACTGGTAACTGCAGCTTCATCCAGCCCTAAAGGTGAAAAATCAGAGAGGCCTAAAGAATCCGGCGCAAATTCCGGTTCCGCATCAAAGCCAAAAGAAAAAAAATCTTTAATGGACAAAATGCTTAAAGTTCCGAAAATGGGAATGAATCTAATGCACATTGCTCAGGCTTACGTCGATATTCAGCATGCGACGGAGACCGGCGATCTGGATAAAGGATTTTATCTTTCCGGACAGGTTCAGGGCATTATCCATGATATTCCGACAGTGGCGGAGGTGATTAATCGAACCGTGAAAGAATTTCTTAAAATTCAGGAAGAAATTGCGGCAAAAATAAAATAGCGATTATTTGACTGATTTTCCGCGCAACGCCCATTTGACGATTATGTCAGATGAAAGCTGAAGCATTGAAGGAGTCAGGCGCCGGGTGATCTATTTCAATTGGGCCGACACCACCTTGTTCAGAACAGACTGAGCCTTGATGAGTTTCTTATACTTTCTTTCAATCTTATCGAGGTTCCCGGACAGAACAGCCTTGAGCAAGTCTCCCTCCACCTCGGCAATATCCAGCCGTTCGTAATAATCAAGAGTCTCTTTCATATGCGCAAGAACGATCACACCTGTAAGGATGGGATGATTGTTCGTCACGTTCGCGTCATCGAACATCGTACCGTGTTCAAGCTCAACTTCCAGCCCCATACGAAAGGATTCGAGAATGATGGGCATTTTTTTAACATTAACAATTTTGAGGATTATCCCGGCTTCTTTTGCTGTTACATTAGGCTTTTTAATTTTCGTCCAATCTCTTAAACCCAACTCTTTGCAGACTCTTTTAACTTCGGCAACTGTCACATACTGCGGAATCTTCATAGCCACATCTCCTCTAAGCTTAATTTAGTTTCTACTGAGCAGACAGCCCGCCGTCGACAGGGAAGATACCGCCTGTAATGTAGTTCGAGGCCTTGGATGCCAAAAAGACGGCAAGACCCTTAATCTCGTCCTCGTCGCCATACATCTTGAGTGGAATAGCAGACACGGTAAGGTCAAGAATTTCTTTATTCTCCGGCTTGAACACATAGGCCATCATATCGGTCTTAAAAAATCCCGGAGCCACGCAATTGACATAAATTTTGTAACGGGCTAATTTAAGAGCCAGTGTCTTAGTCAGACCTTCCACTGCGAACTTAGAAGGATTGTAGGCAACGGCCGGATGTTCTTCTTCATTAGAACCGCGCGAGCCGTAGATGGATGAAATATTAATCATCTTGCCTCCGCCCTTTTCTTTCATGATACGGGCCACCTGTTGAGAGAGAATCCACACACCTTTGACATTAACGTCAAATATTTTTTCCCACTTATCCAAAGGAAAATCAAGGGTTGGCGCTCCCCAGGTAAGTCCGGCATTGTTGACCAATATGTCGATAGTGCCGAATTTATCCATGGTAGTCTTGACCAGATTGTCGATGTCGTCCTTCTTGGCCATGTCACATTTCACCGCCAGTGCCTTAACGCCCAGCTTTTCCAGTTCCTGCACTTCTTTTTCGCAGTTCTCCAGTTTGCGCGACGCAATCACCACATTCGATCCCGCCTCAGCCAGTCCAGTGGCCATGAATTTGCCGATACCCCTGCCGCCACCGGTGACTACGGAAACCTTGCCCTTTAAATCAAACAAATCTTTTACATTCACTATTAACTCCTTAATTAATGTAATTGTTATATTTTGGAAGTATATGAAGAATGATCTTGTGTGTCAATAAAATATAGACAACAAATTAATTTTGAAATCTCACAAATAAAAATGAGGTTACGGCATGAACCATAACCTCTTGAAACAAATGGTAGGCGGTACTGGATTTGAACCAGTGACTTCTACCGTGTGAAGGTAGCACTCTCCCGCTGAGTTAACCGCCCAAGTGACGTTTGCTATAGCTTAAAGTATTCCCTATTTCAAGAAAAAAAGTTTTATGCGCAACCACAATTAAAGAAGAATCTAAAAATTAGACAATATCTTTGTCAATCTCAGGAGCGAAGCGACGTGGGATTTAAAACTGAAAAAATCTTGAGGCCAATTCCTCCGTTATCCCCTGTGAAGAGGATAACGGAGGAATTGTATAGAGTTACAGCTTGAAGCTAGAAGGGACAATTTGTTTATTATACAAAGTTGCTTTCACACTTTTAAATATGGATGAAAGCTTACTTTGTATTATGCCAGAGCTATCGACTTTAATGTCTGATAGCTCTAATGGCATTAAAGCATTTCATATATAGCGGCAGCTCCCATTCCACCGCCGATACACATGGAAACGATGCCGCGCTTGGCTTTCCGGCGCTGCAGTTCATGGAGCAACTGAGCAGTCAGTTTTGCACCCGTGCAACCCAACGGATGTCCTAGAGCAATCGCGCCACCATTGGGATTGATGTCGCCCGCCCAATAACGGTCTTCGATGCCGATTATGCGGCAGGAGTAAATGGCCTGCGACGCAAAAGCTTCGTTGATTTCAAAAACATCTATATCCTTTGTCGTCAAACCGGCCAGTTTCAAAACCTTCGGAATAGCGTAAGCAGGGCCGACACCCATTTCTTCTGAAGAAACACCGGCAACCGCATAATGTGTCAGTTTGGCAAGGGGTTTCAGTTTCAACGCCTTCGCCTTTTCTGCTGTCATCAGCAGAGAGAAAGCCGCGCCATCCGTCATCTGCGAAGAGTTGGCCGCTGTGCAGTTTCCGCCCTGCCTGAAGGGTGATTTTAATTTCGCCATATCTTCCATTTTTGTCGGCCAACGCACACCGTCATCCTCAGCAAAAGTAACCGTTTCACGAATACGTTTACCGTCTTTTATCTTGTATTTGAAAGCCTGAATGGGAATGATCTCATCCTTGAACTTTCCTCCCTTGATGGCTTCATATGCGCGGCGATTGCTTTCCACGCCCATCTTGTCCATATCTTCACGTGAAATATTATAATGCTCGGCAACATTTTCAGCCGTATTGCCCATGTTGATCCAAAGATTAGGCATGCTGCCGTCAAATTTCCAATCCGGATTTGGACGCGCAGCGGAACCGCCCATGGGAATATGCGTCATGGTTTCGCAGCCACCGGCAATGATGATTTCCGACCAGCCGGCACGAATTTTAGCCGTTGCATCGGCAANNGCCAGAGTCCTCCCCAGGATCATGCCCTGCTCGGCTTCCGGAAATGCACAACCAACGATAAGATCATCAATTTCCGCCGGATCTACTTCCGGCACTTTGGCCATTAAACCTTTGACTACCTGGATACCAAAGGCATCCGATCTTGTTGCGGCAAGACCACCTCTTTTATATCTTCCACCAGCGCTCCTTACGGATGCGATAATGACAGCTTCACTCATATTATTTTCCTCCTTACAGGATTTTGTTATATTAAATGCCGACAGCTGATTATTTCAAAACTGTCGCCGGACATATCCTTTGTTTTTAGTTGCGCAGGGGCTTGCCGGTTGACAGCATAGCCGAAATCCTGTCTTGTGTTTTCTGTTGACCGCAGAGGCTCATGAAAGCTTCTTTTTCCAGATCCAGAATCTCCTGTTCCGTCACATATGTTCCTTCCGCACAGTCGCCACCGGACAGAATATAGGCAATTTTTCTTGACACAAACAAATCGTACTCGGAAACGTATTTACCGTAATACATGTTCATAAGGACACTATCAATCATGCCGCGGAAGTTCTCACCCATCGCGGGAATCAGGGCGGGTTTCGGCGGTTTATAGAACTTAGACATACCCAGAACAATCTGTTTGGCTTCGTAAATCTGCATGTCTCTGCTCATGTTGATCTTGCAGGTCTTACGGATAAAGCCTAAATCCTGAGCTTCCTGAGCGCTTGTGGCGACTTTCGCCGTGGCAATATTTTCAAAAGCCTTGGCAAAATGATACTGCATATTCAATCCGGACTCCACAACGCCGACGGGAATACCTTCCGTCATACGTACGGCCAATTCCTTGCAACCGCCGCCGGCAGGAATAACACCGACACCGACTTCAACAAGACCCATGTATGTTTCGCCGTTGGCCAGACAATAATCGCCGTGCATCGCGACTTCGCATCCGCCGCCCAGAGCCATACCTGCCGGAGCGGTAACAACCGGTTTGGGGAGATATTTCATCTTCATATTGCAATTCTGTAATCCAGCAACCATCTTCTCCAAAGTATCCCATTGTTTTTCACTAATGGAACATAAAACAGCGAAGATGTCCGCGCCGGCAGAGAACGTCCGTTGATCATGGTTGGCAACAACCATTCCCAGAAAGTCTTTATTCACGATATCACAGCTCTCCGATATCAACTGAATCATATCGCCATTAACAGAATTCATTTTGGTATGGAATTCCAGACAGGCGACACCGTCGCCAATATCAATAAGTGAAGCGGCGGCATTTTCTTTAACTATTTTCTTTCTTTCCTTGAGGCTGGGCAGAATAATGATCTTTGGATTTTCTTCCATCGGTACATAGCCCTTCTTCTTGAAATCATAGTAGGACTTGACGCCATTACTATCGACCTTGTAGAAAGATGTGCATTTCTTATTCAGCATTTCTTCGACATTGGCGGGAACTTTCTTGCCTAGTTTCTTAATTACTTCAACAGCTTCCTGAACACCGACAGCATCCCATGATTCAAAAGGACCAAGTTGTTGATTATAGCCCCACTTCAGGGCGTTATCTATTTCCACGATAGTCTCGCAGATTTCGGGAATGCGGTTGGCAGCATAGATGAAGTTGTTGCACATATATTCGCGCAGAAAATCGCCGGCGGCATCCTGGCCGTTGAAAGCTATTTTCATACTGACGGCAACACCGGAATCGAGCCACTTCTTTGCTTCGGAAATGGACGCGAACTTCGGTCTCTTGGTGACTTCATATTCCATGGTCTTCCAGTTGAGTGTATACTTGACGTTCTTGCCTTTTTCGTCCTTAATCTTCTTGTAGTAGCCACCCTTGGTTTTATTGCCCAGCCACTTGTTTTCCAGCATTTTTTTTGCAAATTCCGTGGTGGCGAAGGTATCACGGCATTCATCGTCGGGAATAGCATTATAGTTGTTCACTGCAGTATGAGTACCGATATCAAGACCAACCAGATCTATTGTTCCGAAGACGGCAGTGTTGGGACGACCGACTGCCTGGCTGACTATGGCGTCAACTTCATCAATACTCATACCTCTTTCGATCATGACCCTGCCGGCATTGCACAGATCATAGACACCGACACGGTTGCCGATGAAATTGGGAACGTCCTTACATACAACTACACCCTTGCCCAGAACTTCCTGCATGAACCTGGACATGTAGGCAACGACTTCTTTATCCGTATCCTCACCGGGAATAATTTCCATTAACTTCATGTATCGGGGTGGATTGAAAAAATGGGTCCCCATAAAATGTTTTTTCAAATTTGAACCGAATTTAGCGGAAAGCTCTTTGATGGGAAGACCGGAGGTGTTCGTAGAAACTATACAGGTCGGTTTAATGACTTTTTCCACCTTGGCAAAAAGGTCCTGTTTGATTTTCAGGTTCTCGACAACAACTTCGCAAACCCAGTCACAATCGGCCAGTAATTTCAAATCATCTTCAAAGTTACCTATGGTAACCATTGAAGCATTGCTCTTGGCAAAAAAACTGGCCGGCTTCGATTTGGTGGCCGCAGCCAATCCATTTGCAGCAAACCGGTTGCGCCATGCCGGGCTTTTCTCTGTTAATCCTTTTTTCTTATCATCCTCGGTAAGTTCGAAAGGAATGATATCCAGCAAACAGCACTCTATGCCGGCATTCGTTAAATGGGCTGCGATACCCGCACCCATAACTCCCGCTCCTAAAACAGCAGCTTTCTTAATCTCCAATGACATAACTTTCCTCCTTTGCCTTTCCTTATACTCTTGGATAACTACAAAATATTTATCATGCTTTTTTTAAGCCTTTGATAAATATCTCCAATGCTAATTTTATTGTGGAATAAATCCTTTCTCTTCGTTTTTCCTGTGCCCCTAAAAAAATATACAGGGAAATAATTCCATTGAGCAACCCCCAGATCGCATTTCGATTCTGTTTTAAATTAATATCTGCGGGAAATTCTTTTGATGCCGCCTCCTGAAATATTTTCCCAATGACATCTATTACCCTGGTATTTGCAGTTAGTATTTGAGAGTTGAGTTCCTCTGTTAAATTTATCTTAGCCGGTTGCAACATGTAGGTCATAAGTATCCTGAATAATTCCGGGTCATTGAGAAAAAAATCAACGTAGATGCAGGAAAATTCAAACAGCAAATCATCCACCGTCTTTTTCTCTTCAAATAAAACAGAAACATGCTGATTAAAGTTATCAATATCATTGAGCAGGATTTGGGCATAAATTTCTTCTTTACTATTAAAATAAAGATAAATTGATCCTTTGCCTAATTCGGAGCATTTGGCAATTTCATCAACGGTAACATTATTAAAACCTTTTTTAAAAAATA
>DCVU01000148.1 GCA_002327415.1 Smithella sp. UBA2180 | reverse complement strand
GCCAATTTTATTAATTTCAAATCCTGAGGTTTGATCTGCGCCAGTGCTTTCTTTTTTTCCGCAAGCGTCACTTCCGCCGTAGCCGCGGTTAATTTATAACCGTCAAACTTAGCCGTGTATGTAAATAAAGCTTTATCGCCTTGGACCGCAACATCGCTCACAATCTTTGCTACGCATGACAAAAGGTCCGGTGAATGGACACCGCCCCTGAGGCGCAATTCACTAAAGAATTTTTTAAATTCAGCCGCGTTGGATTTAATGATCTTCATTTATTTTATCCTTTTTATATCCGCTCCCAACGCGGAAAATTTCTTCTCTATTGTCTGATATCCGCGGTCAATATGATAAACGCGGGAAATCTCCGTTGTGCCTTCAGCTACTAAAGCTGCCAAAACCAGAGAAGCCGATGCTCGCAAATCAGTAGCCATTGTTTGCGCGCCACGCAGCGTAGAAACGCCGCGGACAATCGCGTTGCCGCCCTGAATTACAATATCCGCGCCCATGCGCAAAAGTTCGCTGACATGCATAAATCTGTTTTCAAAAACAGTTTCGGAAATCACGCTCAAACCTCCGCCGATACTCATATAAGCCATCATCTGCGCCTGTAAATCAGTGGGAAATCCCGGATAAGGAAGAGTCTTCACATCAACACTGTTTATTTTCCCGCCGGCAGATACTTTCAGACCGTTTTTAATGGGCGAAATCTTCATGCCGGTATCTCGTAATTTATTGATCAACGTTTCCAGATGATGAGGATTGCAGCCGACAATATTTATTTCGCCGTGCGTCATACCTGCGGCAATCATAAAAGTCCCCGCTTCAATCCGGTCAGGAATAATAAAAGCTTCCGTTGGTTTCATAGAGGTAACACCTTTGATCGTTATTACGTCAGTCCCCGCTCCGCTGATTTTAGCTCCCATACTTTTTAAAACATCCGCAAGATTGACAATTTCCGGCTCGCGCGCGGCATTGTTCAAAACCGTGGTACCCTGGGCTAAAGTCGCCGCCATCATTATATTTTCGGTGCCGGTTACAGTGGGTAAATCAAAGTAGATTTCTGCGCCTTTTAATTTTTTAGCCTTTGCTTCAACATAGCCGCTTTTTAATTCGACATGAGCGCCCATATCTTCCAATGCTTTGAGATGAAGATTGACCGGCCGCGCGCCGATGGCGCATCCTCCCGGAAGAGATACGCGCGCCACTCCCGCACGGGCAACCAGCGGCCCCAAAACTAAAATGGAAGCTCTCATTGTTTTTACAAGATCATAGGAAGCGGTATGGCTGATAATTTTATCAACATTAATTTTAACGGTTTCTTCACCTTCAATCTGGGCTCCCATACTGCACAAAAGTTTTTTTATCGTTTTAATATCCATCAAATCGGGAATATTATGAAATGTATTGGTTCCTGTCGTCAACAATGCCGAGGCCAAAACCGGCAGCGCCGCATTTTTCGCGCCGCTTATCTGAACGTTGCCGTGGAGGGGTTTACCTCCATTAATAACTATCTTGTCCACTTATTTTCTCCTTGCTCTCATTACACGCGGCAATCCGGCATAATCTCTGCGCATCTCTACGCTGTCATAAAATCCGGATTCCTCGATAATTTCACGAACTGTTTTTTCCTGTTTAGCTCCAATTTCCATCAAAAGCCAACCATTTTTTTCTAAATGATCTATCGCCTGATATATTAACTTTTCGTAAAATTCAGTTCCCTTTTTACCGGCCAAAAGAGCAATCGCCGGTTCATAATCCCTTACTCCCGCTGGAAGCTCTTCATAATCCTTGGTCGAAATATAGGGCGGGTTGCAGACGATGATATCAAAAACACCTTCAACCGGTTCAAATAAATTACCATGACGAAAGTCAATTTTATTGTCCATTTGCATAGCGCAGGCATTTTTTTTTGCCTGATTGAGCGCCGCTGGCGAAATATCTGTGGCCATAACTTTTGCCTGGGAAATTTCTTTAGCCAAAGCCAGGGCAATAGCGCCGCTGCCTGTGCCGATATCCAAAATCTTTATTTCTGAAGAATCTATTTTGCCGCAAATGTTGATGGTTTCTTCAACAATGACTTCGGTATCAGGACGTGGAATGAGCACAGAGCTATTTACTTCCACAGTGAAAGACCAGAATTCTTTACGGCCGGTAATGTAGGCCACCGGCTCCCATTTTATTCGTCTGGCAATGAGATTTCTAAACGCGGCAAGCTTAGTTTCGCTGATGGTCATGTCCGAATTTTTGTAAAATTCCAGTCTGTCGCAACCAAGGCAAAAAGAAAGCAAAACTTCCGCGTCGAGCCGGGCAGAAGGAATAGCCACCGCTTCTAAAGATTTTGTTGACTCATTGAGAATGTCGTGAACTGTCATGATATATTCTGCAGTACGTATAGTCTAATAATAATTAAGACACCATTTTGTCAACCGTGCAAGCGAAGCACGACGAAGAGCCTGCTCCGTACCCGATACGGGAGAATCCAGTATCTATTAAAGTGCTGGTTCCCGGCCTGCGCCGGGACGACGTTTGGATACCGGATCCGGTCCGGTATGACAAGCATTAATGAAAATAAATTGTTGCAAAATAAATGTCAAGTGTTTATAAATCCAAACTATTAATATTTTAAAAGATTTTCGTAATTCGGTAGATCGTGCCCAACGATTCACAACTCAGTTCCGCATTGGGTAGTTCACGGTCAACTGTACGGTACAATAAAGGAAATTTTAATTTCAGGAAACACAGTGAAGGAAAACCGTAATTAATGCAAACAAAAGAACTCGAAGCTTACCTCTGGGGCGCAGCCAACATCCTGCGCGGATTAATTGACGCAGCGGATTTCAAACAATATATTTTTCCTTTATTATTTTTCAAGCGTATTAGCGATTTGTGGGAGGAAGAATATCAGCAGGCACTTGACGAAAGCGGCGGAGACTTGACTTATGCCGAATTCGGGGAACAGCATCGATTCCAGATTCCTAAAGGCTGTCATTGGGAAGAGATAAGAAGGAAAACAACCAATGTGGGTATGGCATTGCAAAAAGCATTGCATGAAATTGAAAAAGCCAATTTCGATATGCTTCACGATGTTTTCGGCGACGCTCAATGGACAAACAAACGCCGCATGTGCGACGAAAAAATGATTGATTTAATTGAACATTTCTCCAAATACAAATTGTCTGTCGCAGAAGTGCCGCACGACGTCATGGGCGAAGGCTATGAATACCTCATCAAGAAATTTGCCGATGACAGCGGGCATACCGCCGCCGAGTTTTATACAAACCGCACGGTTGTCAAGCTGATGACAATGCTTACCGACCCAAAGCCGGGGGAGAGTGTATATGATCCCGCTTGCGGGAGCGGCGGCATCTTGCTCAATAGCGCGTTGCATCTCAAAGAGCACGGCAAGGACTATCGCACGCTCAAATTGTATGGACAGGAATTAAATCTGATTACCTCCGCGATTGCCCGCATCAATATGTTCATGCATAATGTCGATGAATTTTTGATTGTGCAAGGCGATACGCTGGATAACCCGCAAATTTTGGAAAATGATGAACTGCGGAAATTTGATGTGATTATGGCAAACCCGCCGTACAGCGTGAAGCGATGGAATCAAGCCAAATGGATGAAAGACCCCTTCGGCAGAAACATCTGGGGCACGCCGCCGCAAGGAAATGCAGACTATGCTTTTCAACAACATATCATGGCCAGCCTGAAACCAGATTCAGGGCGTAGTGTAACTCTGTGGCCACATGGCGTGTTATTTCGCGATGCCGAGAGTGATATTCGCAAGAAGATGGTTGAAGGCGATTATGTGGACGCGGTGATTGGCCTGGGCAAGAATTTATTTTACAACAGCAGTATGGAGAGCTGCCTGTTGGTCTGCCGCATGAAAAAGCCTAAAGAGCGTAAAGGCAAAATCATTTTTATCAACGCTATCAATGAATTACGAATCGAACGAACCAATGCTTGGCTTGAACCACAACACATCAAAAAAATTAGTAACGCTTATTGGAAGTTCAAAGATGTAGATGGATTTGCCAAAGTGATGAGCAAAGATGACGTACTGGCAAACAATGGGAATTTGAGTTTGCAGTTGTATATAAAGATGGCGGAAGTTACAAATGAGCATAATACCGAAGTTTTAATTGCGGAAGTAAAAAAAGGTCAAAAGAAAATCAATGTTTCGCTAGAAAATTTATTTACTCAGCTAAGAGCTATTGGAATTGAAATATGAAGTTGAGAAAAGATAAATGGGAAGTAAAAAAATTGGGTGAAGTTTGTGAAGATATATTTGCAGGGGGAGATGTCCCTAAACACAGTTTTTCCAAAATAAAAACGAACAAACTTAACATCCCAATTTTTTCAAATAGTGAAAAAAACAAAGGATTATACGGATACACCAACATTAAAAAAGTAACAAAACCAAGCATTACAATTTCAGCAAGAGGAACAATTGGTTATTCTGAGATAAGAGAAGAAAAATTTTACCCGGTAATAAGGTTAATTGTTGTAATACCAAATAGTGATGTTGTTGATTTGTTTTTTTTGAAATTCGTAATTGGTAATATTAATTTTACATCAAGTGGCACATCAATACCACAACTAACTGTGCCAATGGTTAAGCAATATAAAATTCCCCTTCCTCCTCTCAAAGAGCAAAAAAATATAGCTGCTTTATTCCAAAGCATAGAAAATGCAATGGAGCAGGTGGATAGCCAAGAAAATAATTTACTGAATTTAAAAAATCAATTGTTGCGTGAATTGTTCAGCGAGAAAAAGCAATTTGGCAATTTCTTGACTACAGAAGATTTTGAAAAAGTGAAGTTTGACAAAACAGCTTTGAACATTTCAGAGCGTGTCGAGCCAAGGGAAACATTGCTGGATACTTATGTTGGCTTGGAGCATTTGGATTGTGACGATTTAGTTATCAGACGCAAAGGCAAGCCTGCAGACGTTATCGGCACGAAATTGACAATCTACAAAGGCGATATTATCTTCGGCAAACGCCGGGCCTACTTGCGAAAGGTCGCCGTTGCTGATTTTGATGGAATCGTTTCAGCGCACAGCATGGTGTTGCGAGCCAATGAGCAAAACATTGAAAAAGATTTCCTGCCTTACTTTATGCAATCCGATGAATTCATGAATCGCGCCGTGCAGATTTCCGAAGGCTCGCTTTCGCCAACCATCAAATGGAAAACATTGGCGCAGCAAGAATTTGTTTTGCCGAAGAAAGAAAAACAAGCTAAATTGATAGATGTATTCAAACAATTTGATGAGACAAGGGAATTAGTCCGCAAGCAAAAAGAAACCCTGAAAAGCCTCAAACAGAAGCTGCTGAATGATATATTGGGAGGTTAGGAATGAAGCAAGAACTGATCGTTGTACTATTCCGAAAATTTGAAGAAGCCTGCTATCTCTATAATAAAATCGAATGCTGGAGCGCGCGGGAATTGCAGGAGATATTAGGTTATGCCAAGTGGGATAATTTCAAAAATATCATTGAGAAAGCCAAAAACGCCTGTGAAAACGCAGGCATTCCTGTTCCTGATCATTTTGCCGATGTCGGGAAAATGATCGAGATTGGCAAGGGTGGGCAAAGAGAAGTGGATGATATGGCCCTGACCCGTTATGCCTGTTACCTGATCGCGCAAAACGGCGACCCGTCTAAAAGCGAAATTGCTTTTGCCCAAACCTATTTTGCCGTCCAAACCCGCAAGCAGGAAATTATTGAACAGCGTCTTTTGGACGTGGATAGAGTCTCAGCGCGTGGCAAACTGACAAAATCAGAGAAAAAATTATCGGGCATTATCTATGAGCGTGGCGTGGATGATAGAGGCTTTGCCGTAATTCGTTCCAAAGGCGATCAGGCTTTGTTCGGTGGGTATTCCACGCAGGAAATGAAAAAGAAACTGGCAATTCCCGACGGCAGACCACTTGCTGATTTCCTGCCCACGCTGACGATTAAAGCCAAAGATTTTGCCACCGAACTAACCAGTCATAACGTTATCGAAAAGGATTTATCGGGCGCAGACCAAATTTCCAGCGAGCACATTGAAAATAATCGGGCTGTTCGTAAAATATTGATCGAACGCGGCGTTAAGCCTGAAGCCTTGCCTCCTGCTGAGGATGTCAAAAAGATACAGCGCAAACTGGATGGAGATGAAAAGAAACTTCTCAAAGACGTGAAAAATAAAAAGGGATAAAAATGACCTTCACCGAACTCAATAGCGTTGAGCACTTTATCATTAACAATCTGACCGGGGTGAACTTAAACAACGTGCGGTCAGGCATGGTGAGAGATGCACCTGTTGAATACGGAAATGCCAAATGGAAATACGTGCAAAGTGAATTACTCCAGCGCGAGATCACGGATGTGCTTGGTGAAAAAGAATTGATGGACGCCCTGTGCCGCTTGAATCCCGAAATTGCGGCGCAACCGGAATTTGCCGATGAGGTTATCCGCAAACTCAGGGCAATTATTATTTCGGTAGGCAATGTAGGCCTGGTGCGCGCCAACGAAGAATTTGCCAGATGGTTGAGAGGTGAAGTCACCTTGCCGTTTGGCAAAAACGAAAGTCATGTTACTGTTCGCTTGATTGATTTTGAGAATCTGAACAACAACTCCTTTATTCTCACCAATCAGTTCAAATTCCATGCGCGAGAAACAAAAATTCCCGATATTGTCCTGCTGGTCAATGGCATTCCATTGGTTATTGGCGAAGCCAAAACACCCGTGCGTCCCGCCGTCAGTTGGCTGGACGGCGCGCATGACATTAATGTGGTTTATGAAAACGCTGTTCCGCAATTATTTGTGCCCAATGTCTTTTCCTTTGCGACCGAAGGCAAAGAGGTTTTTATTGGTGGCGTCAGAACGCCGCTGGAATTATGGTCGCCGTGGCGGATTGAAGAAGTGCGCGACGAACTGAGTCACTTTGCTGGTTTGCAGGACGTCGCCCAGCAGTTAACGCATTTGCTTAAACCTTCCACATTGCTGGATATCCTGCAACACTTCACGATCTACGCCACAAATAACAAAAAGAAGAAAATCAAAATCGTTTGTCGTTATCAGCAATACGAAGGCGCAAACGCTATTGCAGAGCGCGTGTTGTCGGGCGAAATCAAAAAGGGGTTGATCTGGCATTTTCAAGGTTCGGGAAAATCCTTGCTCATGCTGTTTGCCGCGCAAAAACTACGCAAGCATGAAGAACTGGGCAATCCCACCGTCTTGATTGTGGTGGACAGAATCGATTTGGATTCGCAAATCACCGCGACATTCAACTCCGCCGAAGTGCCCAATATGGTCACAACGGATAATATCAAGGAATTGCATGATTTACTCGAACAAGACAGCCGCAAAATAATCATCACCATGATTCACAAATTCAAAGAAGCCTATCCCGATATGAACAAAAGAGATAACATCATCGTGATGGTGGACGAAGCGCACCGGACGCAGGAGGGGGATTTGGGCCGAAAGATGAGAGCTGCTTTGCCCAATGCTTTCCTGTTTGGTTTGACCGGCACACCCATTAACAAGGCGGATAAAAATACTTTCTGGGCTTTTGGCGCGCAGGAAGATGCAAATGGCTACATGAGCCGTTATACATTTCAGGAAAGTATCCGCGATAGCGCCACGCTGCCGCTGCATTTTGAACCCCGCCTGCCCGATTATCACATTGACAAAGAAAATTTGGATATCGCCTTTAGAGAAATGGCAAATGACCTGAACGAAGACGATAGAAACAAGCTCAGCCAAAAAGCGGCAAAGATGGCGGTGTTCCTTAAATCCCCTGAGCGCGTCAGGAAGATTGTGCAGGATGTTCTTGAGCACTTCAAAAAACATGTTGAGCCCGAAGGCTTCAAGGCGATGATCGTCACGCCTGATCGCTTTGCCTGTATTCAATATAAGAAAGAATTGGATAAACTCCTGCCTACCGACGCAAGCAAAGTAGTCATCAGCACTTCCGCCAACGACGAATTGGAATTCAAACAGAAATGGGGCATGGATAAAGACCAACAGGAAAAAGTAGTGGAAGAATTTAACGATACAGATTCGCCCCTGGACTTTTTAATTGTCACCGCTAAATTGTTGACTGGTTTCGACGCGCCGATTCTGCAAACCATGTATTTGGATAAATCTCTGAAAGACCACACCCTCCTACAAGCGATCTGCCGCACCAACCGCTTATTTCCCAATAAAACATTTGGCAGAATTGTGGATTATTTCGGCGTGTTCGATGATACGGCACAGGCTCTCGCATTTGACGAAGAAACCGTCAAACTGGTCATTACCAATCTTCAAGAGTTGAAGGACAAGTTGCCGCTCGTGCTTGCCGATTGCCTGTCTCATTTCGCCGGCATCGACAGAAACGTAGCAGGCTTTGAAGGATTACAAGCCGCGCAGGATTGCATGAAAACAGATACAAAGCGGGATGCCTTTGCTAAAGACTTTAGCGCATTATCCAAATTATGGGAAGCGCTCTCACCCGATGATATCTTGAATAAATATCAGAAAGAGTACAAATGGCTTTCTCAGGTCTATCTTTCCGTTAAACCTACTTCTGATGATAATGGAAGATTGCTTTGGCACGCGCTAGGCGCACAAACCACGCAATTAATTCACGCGCATGTGCATGTGGAAGGCATCAGTCACGACATGAAAGAATTGGTGTTGGATGCTAAAGTGATAGATGACTTGATGAATAAAAAAGACCCGCGTGAAGCCCAGCGGATTATGAAAATTATGATCAGCCGTTTAGGCCGCCACTTTAACCATCCTATCTTCCGCCGGTTAAGTGAACGGCTTGAAGCCTTGCGTGCCAAAGCCGAGCAGGGACTGATCAACAGCATTGAATTTATCAAGCAGTTGTGCGAAATCGCCCGTGACACAGTTCAAGCCGAAAAGCAAATGGACACAGCCGACCAGCGCAAATCCGCCAAAGCCGCGCTCACGGAGTTATTCTTTGAAATGAAAACAGATCAAACACCCGCAGTGATAGAAAGAATTGTCAGCGACATTGATAACATCGTGAAATACGTCCGCTTTGATGGCTGGCAAAATTCAACTTTGGGTGAACGTGAAGTAAAAAGAGAATTACGAAAAATTATTTGGGTGAAATATCAAATCAAGGATGAAGATTTATTCAACAGGGCTTACGACTATATTAGAGAATATTATTAAATGAAGATAGAGGCATTGATCTTTCTTATCAATGCCTCTATCTTTCTATTCGTTTTAATTATCAACTGCAAAAAATTTTTATTTTTTCTTCTTATTTTTCGAAATCATATTTTTGCCGCAGCGAATTGTCCAGAAATAGTCGGAAAGATTTCTGTCGACTACATATGCATAGGGCATCGTAAAATAACCCTTCATGCCCAATCTTCTCCCCATGAATTACGCACGATAAATCTTTTTTGGACATCATCGTAACCTACGGCCAGAACAGCATGTCCGCCGAGTGACTTTTCTCCCTTTTGCGGCATGTTCACTGTACCGGTTTTTGCCACTGCTTGTGATTCAAAGCTTTCATACACCGTAAAACCAAAGACAAACGGGAAGCCTTCCGCCAGGCACGTTCGCATTTCATCCAGCGTAATGATGCGATGATATGAAGTGATTTTATGATTCATTGCGTCCTTGTAGCAGGACGGGGTTGGCTTTATCTGGAACTTTGATACAAGATAAGGCCATTTTGTTTCTGAACAGACACCCTGTTTGTTAAGCGTTTTGATTCCATCGCGAATCATCGCACCGGAATCGGATTGGATAGTATGTTCAATGGCACGCTCGTTATAATAAATAAACAGTCTGCTGAAATCTTCAAAAGCGACTTTATCTTTTCTTTCCAGAAATTCCAGCGAGTCAGCCAGTGCATTGGCAGTGCAACTGCCCAGTTGTCCCTGATCTTCTACTTTTGAACAAAATGGCCGCGCAGATCCACCTTGCGAGGTAATTTTGCAGGTACGCGAATCACGGCGCTGAGCAAATAATCGCGCTGATCGGGAACATCAGGCACCCAGCCGTATCCGGGTCTTCTCGTTTTACTTTTCCTGGAAACAGCAACCTTTTTTACAGCCATATAAACAAACCTCATAAAAAAATATATGATTGTGCTTATACTACTATAAACTTCTTAAATGATTCTTTTAAGCATTACCGGGTATGGGCGGCGCTTAATTGATGAAGACTTCCCGATATATCTATTTCAAAGATTCCGCCTGATAATGATTCGCCAAGGCGTCAATCATTGCGCCGATGTTGCCATTGAGAAAATTATCGAGATCATAGCGGGTCATGTTGATACGATGATCGGTGATGCGGCCCTGGGGAAAATTGTATGTGCGGATACGCTCGCTGCGATCGCCGCTGCCCACCTGATTTTTTCTGGTTTCCGACATTTCCGCGTTTTGTTTTTGTACCATGGCATCGAACAGGCGCGCGCGCAATACCTTCATTGCTTTGATCTTGTTTTTAAGTTGAGATTTTTCATCCTGACAGGTAACAACAAGCCCTGTCGGTAAATGAGTGATGCGCACAGCAGAATCGGTTGTGTTGACGCTCTGACCTCCGTGACCGGTGGAACGATATACGTCAACACGAAGTTCATTGGGATCGATATTGACTTCCACTTCCTCTGCCTCAGGCATAATGGCAACGGTGACTGCTGAGGTGTGAATGCGCCCCTGTGCTTCGGTAACAGGAACGCGCTGGACACGGTGAACGCCGCTTTCATACTTCAGGCGGCTATAAGCTCCATTGCCTTCAATTTGGGCGATGATTTCTTTGAAGCCGCCCATACCACCGGCAGGTGAGCTGCTTACGACTTCCACTTTCCAGCCTTGAGCTTCTGCATACCGCGCATACATTCGAAACAAGTCGCCGACAAAAAGGCCTGCTTCATCGCCTCCTGTCCCCGCTCTGACTTCCAGAAAGACGTTTTTATTATCGTTAGGGTCCTTGGGCAACAGCAAAACATTTAACTTCTCTTCTAAAGCAACTTGTTTTTGCTTTAATTGCGGCATTTCTTCCTTAACAATTGCTTTTAATTCCTCATCGTCTTCCGCCAAAACTCCCTGATACTCTTCTATTTGATCTCTGATTTTCTCATATTGACGTATTGTTTCTACCAATTCCCTTAAATCGGCATGTTCTTTGGCGTATTTTTGATAAAGTCCCTGTTTGGAAACAATTTTAGGGTCACTGAGCTGTCCCTCCAGTTCCCGGTACCGTATTTCAATATCGCGAAGTTTATCCAGTATGATATCCATGTTATTTCTTTAACGTAATAGTAAGGGTAGTTTAGAAAACTTTATTAGCTTATTCCTGCCGTGAAAAATTCCTGCAAAAAAAGGCCGGTCAGAATTCAAAAGAATATCAGACCGGCAACATAAATAGAAATTATGTAACTATTTTTTTGTTGTTTTTTTAACCTGTGGCTTTTCTACCTTGGCTTCGTACTTCTTCTTAAATCTCTCGACGCGACCCGCCGTATCTACAAGCCTTTGCTTACCTGTTATAAAAGGATGACAGTTGGAACAAATTTCTGTCTTAATATCTTTTTTGGTCGATCTTGTTTCAATAACGTTACCGCAGACACAAGTGATGGTCGTTTCTTTATATTCTGGATGAATTCCTTCTTTCATTTCTTCTTTCTTTTCCTCCCTGACGTTTATCTACAATTAATTATTAATGTTTTTTGCTTTATTTAAACGTGTTTGACTTCCTTACAATATATGCGGCAAAAATTCAAGAAAAAACGTAAAACCTGGTTTTTGTGGCTAAGCGTTCATCGAATCTAAAAATTCCTGATTATTTTCCGTTTTTTTGATTTTGCCAATGATAAATTCCATGGCATCAACGGGATTCATCTCCTGGAGCAATCGGCGCAATATCCAGACACGATTGAGATTCGCTTTAGGAATCAGCAATTCTTCTTTTCTGGTTCCGGAACGTATTAAATCGAAAGCAGGGAATATTCTGCGATCGGCAATGCGGCGGTCAAGATGCAGTTCCATATTGCCTGTTCCTTTGAATTCTTCAAAAATAACTTCATCCATTCTGCTTCCGGTATCTATCAGAGCTGTGGAAATTATAGTTAGACTGCCTCCGTTTTCGATATTTCTGGCTGCACCGAAGAAACGTTTTGGCTTGTGCAAAGCATTGGAATCGACACCTCCGGAAAGAACTTTTCCGCTGGGCGGGACAACAGTATTATATGCTCGCGCCAAACGGGTGATGCTGTCGAGTAAAATAACCACGTCTTTTTTATGTTCCACAAGGCGTTTTGCTTTTTCAATAACCATTTCGGCAACTTGTACATGGAAAGACGCCGGCTCATCAAATGTAGAGGCGATTACCTCACCGGAAACGCTGCGCTGCATATCGGTAACTTCTTCAGGCCGTTCGTCAATCAAAAGCACCATCAAAACCACTTCCGGATGATTGGCGGCAATGCTGTGAGCAATGTCCTGCAAAAGAACTGTTTTACCGGCACGCGGAGGAGAAACAATCAACGCGCGTTGCCCCTTACCTATTGGCGCGAATAAATCCAGAGTTCTGGTAGAGTAATTTTTCGGATCGAATTCCAAATTTAATTTTTCCAAAGGATAGAGAGGAGTAAGGTTGTCAAAAAGAATCTTGTCCCGGGCTTGTTCGGGACTTTCCATATTTACGGTATCAACTTTTAAGAGGGCGAAATATTTTTCACCTTCTTTTGGAGGNNGGGCTGGGCAAGTAATTGTAGTCCACGGCGCGTAAAAAACCAAACCCGTCGGGTAGAATTTCCAATACTCCCGAGCCGGAAATCACGCCATTTTGTTCCGCCTGCGTCTGTAAAATAGCAAAAATCAAATCCTGACGGCGCATTCCGCTGGCGCCAGGAACTTCTAATTTTTTGGCTAAGTCGCTGAGTTCACTAATAGGCAATCGCTTAATGTCTTCAATGTTCATAAATATTTCCTTACTTTTAAATCTGATCAGGTAACGTAAAACATTATCCTGCTATTATATTTATCGCCGCTTGACCGCATTATTTTTAAAGAAACACACAAAGATGTCACGATTTTTTTAGTAGTTACGGATTAAATCTCGGTTTGTCTTGAATACGTGAAACGCTCCAAAGGGAAGGCTTTAAAAGCCTTTTACTAGTCGTGATGTAGTCAATAATTTTCTATATTAATCTATAGAGACTGTCAAGCAATTTTATTGATTTTGCTAAAAGCTTATAATATGCAATGCTTACATACTATAGTTTTAGTTGTCCTATCTTCAAATCATGAAATTTTTTTCGCCTCTTCTACAAGAAGAACGGGGATGTCATCTTTTACTTCATATAATAATTTGCACTGATCACAAATGATGCCGCCTTGCTTTTCATCATATCGAACTTTACCACGACATTTAGGACAGATTAGAATTTCCAACAGTTTTTTATTTAAAGGCATTTATTACTCCTTTATTAATTTTTTTTCTACGGCGGCAAAAACCTGCTGGGACGAAATATCCTTCATGCACTGTTTTGTCGAGCATTTTTTTAAAAAACAGGGACTGCAGGGCAGCTCTGTCCGGATTATTGTATGTCCGGCACCGTAAGATCCGGTTCTTGCTGGATCTGTTGGTCCGAAAAGAGCGATAACCGGAGTTTCCACTGCCGCAGCCAAGTGCATGGGACCGGAATCGGTGGTTATTACCATTCGCGCTTTTTTATACAGATATGCAAGGTCAAGCAACGTTGTTTTGCCGCCTAAGTTTATGCATTCAGTAGTCATTAGTGAAGTTATTTTTTCGATCTGCTTTTGTTCGCTTCCCGTAAAGACCACTTTCACTTGCAACTTATTATTAATTAAATCGGCCAAATAAGCAAATTTTTCATTACTCCACAGCTTTGTTTCCCATAAAGCTATGGGGTTAATTGCAACAAATTTTTTATCTTCCAGATTGTATTCGTGCAGTAAACATAATACTTTATCCTCCGCTTCCTTATTCGAAGGAAGAGTAAATTCGGCTCTGTCGACCTTCGCTCCCAGATAACGCGGGAAATCCAGATAGCGGTCAACCGCATGCTTGTTCATGTCTTCAGGAATTTTTTCATTAAGAAATAAGCCGCTTAATTCCTGCCAGGAATCATATCCAATTTTTCTTTTTCCCCGGCTCAAGAAAACAATCATCGAACTTTTAAAGAGACCGTGAAAATCAATCACCAGATCATAATTGCTTTGCCGCAAAGTTTTTACAAAGGTTCGGATTTCGTTCAATGTGCTTCTGATTCGACCATGAAGCAAGTCTTTACTCCATTTTTTGCGTTGTGAAATGAGAACAGCATCCAGATATGGATGATTTTTAACCAAAGCAGACGCTGCTTCTTCCACAACCCATGTTATGTGAGCTTCGGGATAAAGTCGGCGCAGAGCAGCAAGAGAAGGCAGGGTGTGAATAACATCTCCTATTGCACTGAGTTTTACGATAAGTATGTTCACTTTCTTTCCTTCAAAATCCACCTTATGGCATCCAGAATATCTTCGGCAATAAAATCCGGCTTGTTCCCGGGCGTCACTTTATCCGGACCATAGCCTTGCAACAACTCTTTGCCGTATCCTGTCTTCACCAGAATCCCCTTGACGCCGGCGTTTTTCGCCGCCTCCATATCGAAAAATCTGTCGCCCACCATGTAAGATAATTCTAAATCAATATTCAAATCCCGGGCCGCCGTCAAAAACATTCCCGGTGCCGGCTTGCGGCAGTCACAAATCTGCCGGTAAGGCTCCTCCCCTTCCGTGGGATGATGCGGACAATAGTAGAATTTGTTTATGAAAGCCCCCTGCTCCCGCAGAATGATCTGTAAATGATTATTTGTTTTCTGCACAAATTCTTCCGTGAGCAATCCTCTGGCTACGCCGGACTGATTGGAAATAACCACGGCTTTCATTCCGCTTTCATTGATCAGTTTGATGGCCTCATACGCGCACGGAATAACTTTAAGTTTATCGAGGCTGTCCAGATAACCCTCTTCTTCATTGATGACCCCGTCTCTGTCCAAAAAAACGGCCGCATTTTTCTTCATGTCTTACGATCCTGATTATTTTGAATTAGCTTTTCAGCAACCGGCAAAACATCTTCCACAGAAATCAGCTTCATGCAACGGAAATCAGTCGGACATGTTTTCTTCAGGCAGGGACTGCAGGGCACCTCCCGCCGGACAATGATGGATTTGTTTCCCGCCGGAGCGGTGGTTACAGGGTTTGTCGAACCAAAAATAGCTATCGTGGGAATATTCAAGGCGCCCGCTATGTGCATTAATCCCGAATCATTGCTGATAAACAGGGAACATTGCGAAATCAAATAAATTGCTTCCCGCAGAGTTGTTTTTCCGGCAAGATTGATTAAATCGGCATGCGCCAATTTCCGGATTTCCTGCGCTGTTTCTCCATCGGCCTTGCCGCCCATGATAATCACCTGCGCGGAAAATTTTTCACTTAACTTATCCGCCGTTGCGGCAAATCTATCGGGAAACCATTTTTTGGCCGGGCCGTAAGTGGCTCCGGGAGCAATGCCAATGATCATTTTCTTCGTTTCTTCGGTTATGAATTTTCGCAAAATATTCCTGGCAGCTAGAAGATTTATTTTCGTTTCCATATGTATTTCACGATTAACGGGAACGCAGCCCAGAGCCTTGACCATTTCCAGATAATAATCGATCTGATGAACATTTTTTATTTCTTGCGTGCGCTTCACCCGATGAGTCAGCAGGAGCCCCCGGGCATCGGAATCGTAACCGGCACGCAGAGGAATTCCTGCCGCCACAGCGATGATCGCAGCTTCGATGGCATTTTGCAAAAGTATCGCCAAATCAAATTTTTCACCTTTGAACTTTTGCGCGAGCCGGAACACGCCTACCGGATTATCAAATTTATTTTCATAAATGATTATTTCATCAATATCTGAAAAAAGCTTATAAATATCGGCCACCCATGGCTTTACCAGCATGGCAATGTGCGCTTGCGGATAAGTGGCGCGAATAGAAGCCACTGCCGGCAATGTCATGATGGCATCGCCGATCCAGTTGGTGCCGCGAATCAGAATTTTATTGATGCCTTCCCTCGGCATTTTTTTGATATTTCGGGATGTCAATTGATTATCCTTTTTGTTTGCCCTGACTAAGCTTTATTTGTTCCATGATAAATTTTTCAAACAACTGCGCGGACGGTTTTATTTCCATTTCCACGCGCAAAACGCTGAGTATTTTTAAAAATTCCGGAGCACTCTGAAGGCGCACGGCGTCTTTTTCCGTTGTCATCAGATAATCGGCTCGGCAATCAATAAATCCTATCTTGATTTTTTCCAGTTCGCTTTTGTCATAACGGTGGTGATCGGGAAAAATATCAAATGACAAAATCTGAGCTCCCGCGCTCGACAATGTTTTCTTAAACGAATCCGGATTAGCTATCCCACAAAAAGCGTAGACTTTTTTCCGGGCAAGCATGGAAACCTGTTTTTGCTTGCTGAAATCCGCGCTGATAATATCTTTCGGTTTATGAATACTTTTAAAAACAGGAATGTCTTTAGCTTTGATCCGTTCCCCGATTTTTTTATCTGTCGGTACCGTTTCATCGGCACGTGTAAGGATAATCGCATCGGCACGCTTCAGTTCCTTGATAGGTTCTCTTAATCTTCCCCGCGGAAGGATATGATCTTCCCCGTTTAAACTGCGGTTGTCTAATAAAACCAGATTAATATCTCTGAAAATTTGCCGGTGCTGCATCGCATCGTCGCAGATAAGCACATCTGCTCCGAATTGATCGACAGCTGTTTTTCCGGCAACGATTCTTTTTGCCCCGGTAATCACGGGAACACTTTTTAATTCTTGAGCAATCAAATAGGGCTCATCCCCGGCCGTTGCGCTGTCCAGCAAAATTTTATCGCCATTCGATACAATATTAACGGAATTGACGCTCCTGCCTCCATAACCGCGGCTGATAATTGCCGGCTTAAAACCATTGGCCTGCAGCATTCGAGCCAGCATGATGACGCAGGGAGTTTTACCCGTGCCTCCGACAGTAATATTGCCGACGCTGATCACGGAACAGGAAAGCTTTACTGCTTTGAATATTTTTTGATCGTAAAGCCAATTGCGCAAATTGATAACAGCCAGATAAAAAAAAGACAGGATGGATGCAATTATTTTGACAGGGCGGTAACAACTCGTATTTCCGTCATCATCCCATATCCTTTGCCAATTGATCATTTTTCTCATCACTTCCTTCATCTTTAAACTGCAAATTATACAGACGGAAATATTCGCCTTTTTTCTTCATCAACGTTTCATGATCGCCTTCTTCAACAATTTTTCCGTTAACCAGCGCGATAATTCTATCGGCATTGCGAATCGTGGAAAGCCTGTGCGCGATAACCAGAGTGGTGCGTCCTTTCATGAGATTGTCCAACGCATCCTGCACCTCAATTTCCGCTTCCGTATCCAGCGACGAGGTGGCCTCATCGAGAATTAGAATAGGAGCGTTTTTCAAAAGCGCCCGGGCAATGGAAATTCTCTGTTTCTCGCCGCCGGACAGTTTGGTGCCTAGTTCTCCGATATTGGCATCATATCCTTTGGGCAGTTTCATGATGAAATCATGAGCATTGGCCGCCTTAGCCGCGTTAATGATTTCATTTTCAGTTCTTTCGATATCACCATAGGCAATATTATTTCTTACGGTATCATTAAAAAGTATCGTTTGCTGCGTGACGATGGCGATCTGCTTGCGCAGTGATTGCAGAGTCACGTCGCGAATGTCATGGCCGTCAATGAGAACGCGGCCTTCACTGACATCATAAAAACGGGGAATCAGATTGACCAGCGATGTCTTGCCACCGCCGCTCATTCCGACAAACGCGACAACCTCACCGGCTTTAATGGAAAGATTGATATTTTTCAATACCGGTGTTTTTTCATAACAGAACGTAACTTTATCAATATCAATGCCGCGATTAATGGGAGTAAGATTGATGGCGCCGGGCTTATCTTCAATATCCGGAGTCAGGTCAATGATGTTGAAAATACGGTCGGCGCCGGCAATGCCCTGATTGATGGTGTTATTGATATTGGTGAGCCGCTTAACCGGTTCGTAAAGCATCAACAGCGCGGCAATAAAGGAGAAGAAAGTGCCCGGAGTGGAATGGCCCTGGACAACATTATAGCCACCGTAAAAAATGACGGCGGCTATCCCCAATCCGCCCAGAAAATCCATTAAGGGGCTGGAAATGGCGTTTATGGAAACGGCTTTCAAGTTATATTTAAACAACCTTTCGTTTTCCGCAGCGAATCTTTTGCTCTCGTATTTTTCCATGCCGAATGCTTTGACAATGCGGGTTCCGGAAATGGTTTCCTGCAAAAGAGAATTCAAGGTTCCCATGGTGATTTGCGTTGAGGTTGTCAAATTGCGCATTTTTCTGCCGAAAAAGGCAATAGGATAAACTGCCAGAGGAAAGACGACTATCGCGATAGACGCCAGCTTCCAATCGGTGTAGAAAATAACCCCCACCAATGATATCAGCATAAAGGTGTCTTTGACTAATGCTGTTATTGCTTCCGATGAAGCGGTTTGAACGGAGGCAACATCATTGGTAATTCGAGACATAAGCAATCCGGTGGGATGTTCGGCAAAAAAAGACAGGGATTGTTGCTGAATTTGATCGTAAAGTTTATTGCGTAAATCTGTAACAATTCGCAATCCGATGGAGCTCATTATAATGTTCTGTCCGTAGTTGCACAGTCCTTTAAACAGAAAAATGGCTATTACCGCAAGAGGGATCCATTTCAGCGAGGCAATATCTTTATTGACAAATATCTGATCAATGGCCGGTTTGGCAATCAACGGCAAAGCGGATTGCAAACCGCCGGCAATGACCATGCAAATCGCGGCAAAGATAAAGCGTACGTAATATTGCCTGGCCATTAAAAACAATCTGTTAAAAGTGTCCATAGTTGTTCCTATATCATATCGCAGGCGATTTGCGCAGCCCTTCTTGAGGCGCCGGGGTTGCCCAGTTTGCTCCGGATTGCCGCCAGTTCCTTTATTATTTCCTGCTTTCTTTCGTCATTCGTTAAAATATCTATAGCTTCAGCAGCAATTCGGTTGCCATTTACATCTTCCTGAATAAACTCCGGGACCACAGTTTTGCCGGCAATAATATTAGCCATGCCAATATTTTGTACATCGACAATCAATTTGCCGATTAAATAAGAAAGTGGAGAAATCTTATAGATAATAATCATTGGCACACCTAAGAGAGCGGTTTCCAGAGTTGCCGTTCCCGAAGCAACAATAGCCAAGTCGCAACATGAAACAGCATCGTAAGTCTGGCCGGGGATTACCTTTACTTTTATGGAAGATCCGGCGATTATATCTTCAACTGTTTTTTGTTCCAAAGTATCAGCCAGTGGTAATATAAATTGCATGTCTGGTATTTTTTGTGCCAGAATTTCCGATGCCCGTAACATCTCAGGTAATAATTTGGTTACTTCAGAGAGTCTGCTTCCAGGCAAAAGTCCGATTGTTGTTTTATTTTCATTAAGATTGAACATCTTTAGCGATTCTAATTTGGAATAGGCTGGTTTCACTAAATCCAACAAAGGATGTCCCACATAATCAACCGCAAACCCTTTTGCCGCATACGTATCGACTTCAAAGGGCAGGATGACCGCCATTTTATCCACTGTTTTTTTAATTTGTCCGATTCTGCCTTTGCGCCAGGCCCAAACCTGCGGGCTGATATAGTAGAAAACTTTTATTCCTCTTTTTTTAGCGGCTTTGGCTAAAGGCAGATTAAAATCAGGATAATCAATCAGAATAACAAGATCAGGCCGGCGCTCATCCATGGATCTTTTCATCATCCCCATTATTTTTAAAATTTTGCCTAATTTGGAAATAACTTCTGTCAAACCAACAACGGCCATACCGGAAGCATTGGCTAAAAGCTGTACACCTTCTTTCAGCAATTTATTTCCGCCAATACCGTAAAAATTCAATGCCGGATCCAATTTTAACATTTCCCTGACAAGGTTGGCTCCATGCATGTCACCGGAAGCCTCGCCGGCAATAATCATTATGGTTTTATTTTTCTTATGCACAGCATTTATTAACGGGACTGGATTTTTTTCTTCAAGAGACATTGTTAATAACGTCGGCAATAAGCCGGATTTCTTCCTTGTTTAATTCCGGAAACATCGGCAAAGAAAGGACTTCCTGCGCGCACTTTTCGCTTTGCATCATTTTTTCTGAAGCATTATATAATTTTATGAAAACTTCCTGCTGGTGCAGAGGAACAGGATAATAAACAGCCGAAGCAATGTCTTTCTTTTGAAGAGCATCTGCCAGAATATCACGATTTTTAGCGCGAATGGTGAATTGATGATAAACATGTTCACAACCGGAAGCNNCGGCTGTTGTAACCGATTTCCTGATGGTAATAACGCTTACCGCTGCCATGATTGCGCAATATTTTTATTTTTTGGGCTATTTCTTCATTTTTTGTAATGACCATGCCGCCGTCCCCGTAACCGGCCAGATTCTTGCTGGGGAAGAAACTAAAACAACCGGCATCGCCAATTGTACCCACTTTCCTTCCATTGTATTTGGCTCCAAAGGCCTGCGCACAATCTTCAATCACTTTGAGATTGAATTTTGCGGCTATCTCCATAATGGGTGCCATGTCGGCAGGATGACCGAATAAATGGACAGGAATAATAGCTTTTGTTTTCGCGGTTATTTTTTCAGCAATCTTGCTGCAATCCAGATTATAAGTATCCGGACAAATATCGACAAAAACAGGTTTGGCTTTTATAAGAGCAATTACTTCCGCCGTGGCAATAAAAGTAAAAGGCGTTGTAATCACTTCGTCGCCTTCCTTGATGCCGCAGGCGCGCAGCGCCAGTAGTAAAGCATCCGTGCCATTGGCGACCCCTATAGAGTAGGGCAGGCCATGATAGGCGGCAACTTCTTCTTCCAGAGCGCCGACATTGGGACCGAGAATAAAACGTGTTTCTTCCAGGACATCACTGATCGCGGCGTCAATTTCTTTTTTAAGATTATGGTACTGTCTTTTTAAATCCACCATGGGAATCATTTTAATATTTC
>DCVU01000133.1 GCA_002327415.1 Smithella sp. UBA2180 | reverse complement strand
GGTGGATATGAATCAACCTCACCTCGCTCCACTTTATAATTGTTATTCTCAACTCGTTTATGCCGCACGTGGCGCGGACGTAAAAACCAGCATCATCAACGGCAAAATTGTCATGAAAGACCGGCAGCTGCGTACAATTGACATACAAACTGCCATGAAAAATGTACGCAACATTGCCGCAGAAATAATTAATCAGAAGTTGCATTAATATTTCAATGAAGCGATATCAAATATAAAATACAATTGACATAAAATACAATATTACCTATATTTTCAATATAATAAATAATTTATGAAGACTAAGTTTAAAGGCTAATAATTATGAATATTATTGTTTCCGGCTCTCTGGCCTATGACAGAATTATGGATTTCCCCGGACATTTCTCCGACCACATTCTGCCCGACAAAATTCACATGCTCAATGTCTGCTTTCAGGTCAATGGTTTGAAGGAAAACTACGGCGGTACAGCGGGAAATATTGCTTACGCGCTTAAGCTGATGGGTGAAGAACCTTTTATTTGCGCTACCATCGGCCATGATTATAATAAATATTTTAAGTGGCTCACGAAAAACGGCATATCCACGGAAGGCATCAAAATCATCGCCGATGAATTTACAGCAGGCGCCTATATTACCACCGACAAGGCCGATAACCAAATAACAGGATTCAATCCCGGAGCGATGAAATATCAGTCTGCATTAGACTTTGACAAATTCAATCCTCAGGAAACAATAGTCATAGTTTCTCCCGGTAATTTCGACGACATGGTTAATTATCCACGCGCCTGCAAAGCCAGAGGAATCGATTATATTTTTGATCCCGGACAATCTTTGCCTATGTGGGACACGAAAAATTTGATCCAGATCATAGAAGGGTGCCGGCTATTAATAGTCAACGATTATGAACTTAGTCTGATCATCAAAAAGACCGGCTTAAATAAGGAAGCTTTATTGAAAATGGCCGGAACAATTATCACCACTCTGGGAGAACTTGGTTCGCAGGTATCTACTCAATATAGTGAAATCGCTATTCCCGCTTTTAAAGCCAAAAAGGTTGTAGATCCGACTGGAGCCGGGGATTCTTACCGGGGCGGCCTCATCAGCGGGTTGGCTAACGGCAAAGATATTGAACAAAGCGCTCTGACGGGCAGCGTCTGCGCTTCCTTTGCCGTGGAGAACTACGGCACTCAGGAATATAGTTTTACTCTTGAAGAATTCGAGGAGAGGCTTAACGGCTGATAGGAATTACTGCGCAGAGGATCACCATTTGAACTCTTTGAAGGATTGCAAAATTTGTAAAGGCTTTCAATCCCTATAGAAAATGAGAGAGATCACTCGGAGCTTTCCTCTGTTATTTTCCGGTAGTTGATAATATTTTTTCTGTGATTGAATAAGATTAGCAGAGAAGTCGCCAGCGCGCCTAATACTGCACCGAATTGCCAGTGAAGAATTAAAGCCTGTCCGCACGCCAGAATAAAAACCATAAATAATGAAGCGATAAAAGTAATCCGGACAATTCCGTAAACAACAAGCCAGATTACCGTCGAAGCAAGAGCCGCCAAAGGAGCAACAAGGAATGTAAAGCCTAAATAGTTAGCCACTCCCTTGCCGCCGCGAAAACCATGAAAACATGGGAAGCTGTTTCCCAAAACAAGAAAAAAACCCACCCACGGAAGCATATTTTTTTCTAAAAAATAAATCGCTATAGCCGCGACAGCTATAGCACGTCCAATATCCAGCAAAAAAACAACTGCCGCACATAAAATTCCCGCCTGACGGTAAACATTTGTTGTTCCGGCGTTGCCGCTGAAACTCAAACGAGGATCCCCCCGGCCGGTTAGTCTAAAAAATATTATAGCGAAATTTACCGAACCGGCAAGATAAGCGAAAAGATAAATTAAAAATGTTTTTCCCATTTAATGAGCCTTGACTATAGTCTTAGAGCGAATTAGTGAGTCCCCAGTTTCAAAAGCGCAGCGCATTGAAATTTGCCGGACGAACTATCCCGCCATGAGCGGAGGATATCGTAGATATCCGTGGTATCCCAGGCATGTAATGCCGTGGGACACTATTCACTATCTTTTCTAATCCAATCCGGCGGACTCATCCGCCCTTTCGTCACATCCTTCATCTTGACGCCTTTGATATATTCACACATTACGTCATCCTTATAAATCCACGCGTCGAATATCAACAACTCCTTAGTAACGCTCACCGGCACAACTCGTCCCAGATATTCTTCTCTCTTTTTCGTTTTTTGATAAATTATTCTTTTTTCAAATCCAACGGGAAAGGAAACAATGCCGGCAAAGCGCTGACCCCAAACACAGGCGACGTGCATTATCGCATCCAGAGGAAAAGGAGAACCAAGCAGATTTTCATCGGCGTCACGGTTTCCGCCCGAAATGTAAGCGAGTGCACCCTCGGATGCAACCGATAAATCACCAGTGATATTTTGGTAAGCCGTTCCGAAGGGAACCAGTTCACGGTAGATAGTAATTGAAGGCACGCTGATACAATCGCCTCTCAGTTTATCCACTACACGAAAAGGAGGCATAAAAAACTCTTTTGGACCAGCGACACAAAACTCCGCCCGCGCGTGTTCGACTTCACGACTTATGGTTCCTGTTTTTGATTTTAGTGAAGTTAAAAGTGAGGCGTCAATACTGCCATCATCCATATTTTTCAAATCAACGATTACTGGCTGGCGCGTGGTATCAGGCGCAATCGGCAGAAAACGCGGAAAACCAGCGCTCTTCAAATAACTTATCTCCACCTGCGGATAATTGGTTTTGACCGCTC
Source organism: Smithella sp. UBA2180 (assembly GCA_002327415.1). Classification (GTDB taxonomy): domain Bacteria; phylum Desulfobacterota; class Syntrophia; order Syntrophales; family Smithellaceae; genus Smithella. The sequence goes on along the minus strand of DCVU01000133.1, from coordinate 9,495 downwards.
GAGCCAGAACAATAAGGGATTCCACCGCGGGCAGGATCACTTTTCCTTCCAAATGGTGATCCCGCATATAGGGATAGATGTCGATATCACAGCGATACCGCCGGCTTTGATTTAAACGGGAAACGATTTCCATAATTGAACCGTTTTTGAATCGACGGCTACGGGAGTGTCCGATAGATTCAAAGCGCAATGCTTTGTAAAACCAGAACAGATTATGTGTCCCTTTTCCGCGTGCGTTATCAGATAATCAAACTGCAAACGCACACGCTCCAGATTCACCGGCCGCGTATGGATATACATCAGATCATCGTAATACAGGGGTTGATAAAAGCTGATGCCTAAATCGAAAATCGGATAAACATATCCGCTTTCCTCGATTTCTTTGTAGGAATAAGCGATATCGCGCATCAGTGATGTCCGGCCAAATTCAAAATAACGCAGATAATTGGAATGATAAACCACCTGCGAGCGATCCGTATCGATATACAAAACCCTGTATATCGAACGGTGCCACACAAGACCGGTGGTAAGATCGCGCATGTAATGCTCATCATTATTGTATATTTCCGGTTTAAATGGTTTGTGTTTCATTTCTACACTCCTCTGAAAATGACACAACAGTTCGTTCCACCGAAACCAAAAGCGTTGGAAAGAGCGATTTCGAATTTCTGTTTGCGTGCTTCATTGGGCACGACATCGATATCGGCGAAATCAGGATCCGGCATATTGTTGATCGTGGGCAGTATGATTCCTTTCTTCATTCCTTCGATCGTCAGAGCCGCTTCGATGGCCGCGGTCGCGCCAAGTGTGTGTCCCAGCTGGGACTTATTTGATGATACGGGAATTTTTTCTATTTTCCTGCCAAACACTTCCCGTAGACATTTTACTTCCGCACTGTCGCCTTTGGGCGTGGAAGTGCCGTGCGCGTTGATATATTGGATATCTTCCGGCTTTAAATCAGCATCCTCAATTGTTTCCCTTAGCGCTCGTATAATTGTCGTGGCATTAGGGCTGGTATAATGATGAGCATCCGACGTCCACCCGATACCCAGAACTTCTGCTCTGGGTTTAAGCCCGTATGCTTTGATTACTTCATCCGCCGCCAGGACAACAACGCCCGCGCCTTCCGAAAGAACAAAACCCTTGCGGTCAACACTGAAAGGCCGCGAGGCCAGCGCCGGATTATCATAAGCGCGATCATTAGGATTAACCTTGATTGTGGCGTTCATATTGGCAAAGCCATGAATCAGCTCTGGTAAGATGGGAGTGTCGGCACCGCCGGCCAGAACAAAATCGCAATCACCGTCTCTGATCATTCTCGCTCCAATGCCGATCGCGTGGTTACCCGAAGCGCAGGCGCCCTGCGGCGAAAAAATCGGCCCGGTAAATTTCAAAAGTATTCCGGCTTTGCCGGAGGGAAGATTCGCGCATAAATTTGGCAGCAGATATGGACTGACCCGAAGCGGTCCGCGACGTTCCAGATCATGCACGGCGACGCGAAAAGCATCAGAACCATTGAGAGCCGAACCGATAAGGCAGGCCATTCGCGGAGCAATCTGGGCGTCAACTTCAATACCGGAATTCTGCAGTGCTTCCTTGCATACAGCCATTGTCAAAATAACAAAAGCCGCGTTCCAGTTGTATACTTCCTTCGCGTCGGTAAAATCAAGTTCCAGCGGATACCAGTCCGGTATTTCTCCGACTATATCGCAGGCGGATTCGACTTTACAGCGGGTTACTTTGCGAAAACCTGCCTCACCTTTAATCGCTCTTTTCCACGTTTTTTCAAACGTGCTTCCCAGCGGAGTGGCCGCACCATAACCGACGACAAAAACTTTTCTGTTTTTCGGAGCTTTCATAATTTACAATTTATCCTAAGCAATACTGCGCAAAATCAGACAGGAATTACATCCGCCGAAACCAAACGCGTTTTTCAACACAAACTCCTGCTTTAATTTTCTCGCACCCTCAGCGACACAATCTATTTCAATTTCCTTATCTGGGACATAATTAATAGTCGGCAGCAATGTTTCTTTCATCATTCCTTCCATCGCCAGTATTGCTTCAATGGCGCTAGACGCGCCCATCGCGTGGCCAAGCTGTGATTTGTTCGCCGATACGGGAGGCATTTTACTGCCGAAAATATTGTGCAGGGCATCGGCCTCCACTTTATCGCCTATTTTTGTAGAGGTTGCGTGCGCGTTGACCGCGTCAATGTCTTCCGGCTGCAATCCGGAATTAGCAATGGTCTCCTCAATGCATCTTTGCACAGTTGTCAGATTGGGTGAAACAAAATGACTGGCATCCGATGTCATTGCCCATCCGGCCATTTCTATTTTTGATTTGAGCCCGTGAGCTTTCGCGAATTCATCAGTTGCCATAATAATACAACCCGCTCCTTCGGAAACTACAAAGCCGCGCCGGTTGATGGAAAAAGGCCGGCTGGTCTTTTCCGGCAACTCTTCGGGCTGACCTTCTTTCGGACGGTAAGCGCCATTCATCGTGGCAAATCCCGCAACTATCGGCTCAACCAGAGGAAAATCCACAGCTCCGCCGATAACCACATCCGCCATATTTCTTTGCAGAAGCAATTCACCGATTATAAGCGAAGTAATTCCCGTAGCGCAAGCCGTTATCGTCGAACAGATCGGTCCCGTCGCTCCCGTAAGAATGGAAACCTTACCGCCCACCATATTAATGCAGGAATTGGGATTGGTAAAAGGATGGGGCATTTTCCCATCCGCGATCATCAGACGATCAGCCTGTAAAACTGCATCCAAACCACCAACCGCTGTGCTGAAAGTAATCGCCACCCGTGGCGCGATTTCTTTCGTAATTGCGATCCCGCTTTTTTCCAGAGCACGATGAACAACCAGGAGAGCGTATTTGAAAATTGGCGAAGTCCAGTGCGCCAAATCCCTGGGCTGTAAAAAAGGATACGGACGAGAATCAATTTCCGCAACTTCACCGGCTACACGTACCGGGAAATTTTCGCTAAGAGGAAATCTGGTCAGTTTTCCTATACCGCAATTACCCGCAACAGCTCTCTGCCATTGTGTATCCAAATCCGTACCCAAAGACGACACCGCATCACAACCTAATATTAAGGTTTTTTTGAAACTCATTATTTATCCTTTAAAATAATTAGGAATCTCCCGCGGAACAGAGAAGGCCGAGAAGATTACGAGTGTTTCTATATCAAAATTTGATGGATATTACCAAGGAATAAAGTGGTACAATTTGGCAAACATTTCATAAACTTCAATCCAATTTTGCAAATCTTTGGTGGATTTCAAATGTTCACGTTTGTTGACCATGACCCAGCTCATGTGCGCCGCGCCGTCCTTGCAAGTGGAACAATCGCGTGTTGCCGATGTGCAGCAGCGATGAACTGTTTTTAAATCGGAAGCCCAACGGGAAAAATGTATTAAACGACGGGGACGGTTTTTTCTGTTGTCCAGCGATTCAGTAACAGAAGGGCATTCGTTCCAGCCAAAGCTCCTTCCCATCATTTTTCCCGTGGTAATTACTTCATGATAGTATTTGCAGGAAATTACCGTACGCGGATAATGATCGAGCATTTCATCCATTTCAAAGCGCAGATCTTTGAGCTCGCCTTCGCGCCACGAAAAGCCGTCAATGCCTTCATCATTCGATAAAAGCTGCAAATGTACTTTCAATCCGACATCGGCAATTCTTTTAATCACTGGCTCAGTCTTTCCTAACTGCCGCGGTGTTATCGTATAAAGATAATAGGTGTAGGCGTCACCTTCATAATTCTTGCTGGAGATGGCAAAGGTATCGCGCCCGCGGAGCACCTTCTCGTCTTCACCGTTACCCCAGAGTGATATTCCCACCATCATATCGGGGAATTTATCGCGGGGAATCTTAATCAGACCGTTGGTGGCGCAATACGTGGGCAGGCGTTTGTAGAAAGCCTCGACGCGATCCATGCAGAGAGTCGGCTCGCCGCCGATTAAGATCGCCAGATTTACTCCGCGCTCTTTTTCGCGGTCAAGAAAATCTTCCCACTTTTTGATATCCATTTCTTCGATTGCAGCCTGATGCTCTCCCGAAGAAAAGAAAAAACAACCCTTGCAGCGCAAATTGCAGCGATTAGTTATATCGTATATGGAACTGCGGATATTAAGACTGGATATTTTCCTGTATCTTTCGTGCCATTCTTTATTAAGCAGGGAACTGACTGTGTTCATTAATACTGCCTCATCTTTTGTCATTTCGACCCGGCAATGCCGGGGAGAAATCTTTTCTTCAAGATTGCCACAACGACCAAGGGTCGTTTCGCAATGACATTCTTTTTTTACGTTGTCGCCGCGTACGGCGGTTCTATTATTTTAGCGCAAAGATTTTCGCCCTTCTCATAACCCATTACCCAAACCGCCAGATAGGTATCCACATAATCCAGCCAGGATTTAAAAGTATCCATACTATCTACATGACGGTAAAGACGCGCCGTAACAACTGCAGAACCAGCGGCATAATGACGGCAATCTGCGCAATCCGTATCAGGCACGCAGCACGCAACCGACCTGTCCCAGTTAAGGTCTGTCCTGTATTGCCGGAAAGACCTTCCCAATCCGATATCCTGCGAAGGATTCTGACGGGGATATGAACAACCGTAAAGATCGTGCAAACCTTTTTGATGAGTATGCGCCACAGCGTTATAAACGGAAAAAAGAACATTGCGCGGATATTTTTTCAAAAGCTCTATCATCATTTTTCTTGTTCGCGCAAAAGATTCATTATCGTGCCGCAGATTTCCCGTGTAACCGACCGGTGCGGAAAAAACATTAAAGGTCAGCTTGCAATTGTGAGCGACAAGTTCAGCGGCGACTTCCTTCACCTCATCTATATTTTCCCGCGTAAAGGTATAAACAAAAACAGCACGCGGATCGTTTTCATAATTCTCAATCTGTTTTTTCAAGAGGTTTTTAGCTTTTCTGATTTTCAGGCTGGTTTCATCATTGCCCCAGACGGAAATATGCAGTTTATATCCGACGGATTCCGGTATTTTTCTATAGCCATTGGTGGCAATACTNNCTCCTGCCAAAACAACGTAAGTAATGCCGCGCGCTTTTTCCGCCCGCATCAGTTCGCGCCACGCTTCCACATCGCCGATCTCTTTGGCGAATTGTTTTTCCCCTTCAAAATAATAACAACCATCGCAACGGATATTGCAACGATTGGACATATCGTAAGTTGATTCCCGAAGAAAAAAATACTTCCTCACCTTTTCCCAGCGCTCTTTAACTTCCCAATTGGCTAAAAGCTCGGAAAATTTCGGTTTTGTTGATTCCGGAGTCACTTTACGATTAACCTGCATAGACCTCTTAGTTTTTATCAATTAATTTTTTGTGGCAAGTCTTTCTTCAATGTATTCGGAAATCAGGCGAATGGTTTTTAATTTGGGATAATCATCTTCGTCTATTGTAATCCTGTATTCATCTTGCAAGACTAACGCGATAGTCGCCAGATCCATGCTGTCAATGCCCAATTCATCAACCAGATCCATATCCGGATTAAATGTATCCGCAGTAACATCTTCCAGTTTAAGCTCATCAATAATGATTTCGGCCACGTGCCGTATAATGCCTTTGATATCGTGACTTACAGGCATCACAATCCTCCTTACAATAATTATTTATATTTATTTCTTATCCATTTATCTTTTTAGCGGTAATCTGGCCGCTGCTAACAACATTTTCTTTATTTATCACTTTGAAAGAAAATAAAATATCTTCACCCGTGTCTTCATAATTTATACTTATCGACAATGTATCTCCCGGCCTTACCGGCTGTGTGAACCTGATCCTTCTGAGCGAGTATAATTGAAGCTGTGTTCCTTTCTTGAGCGCTTCTTCAATAATTGCCTGTTTAACTATATAAACTAAAGCTATTCCCGGAAGAATCGGCTCGCCTGGGAAGTGACCCGAAAACCAGGGAGAATCAGCCGGCACATCTGCTAAGGCTTCAATATTATTATTAGTAGTTGCCTTTACCTCTTTTAATAAACTCCACTGATTTTCCAATAAATACGCCTCATCGGCTACTTTCTTAATTAAATGCGCGCCAAAAAGTATAAATTTATATCATTGATTGTTTTTTCAATCAAAAGATTTTTATAACGAAGATTTTTATAACGTCAATAAATAAATTTAATGAGACCCAGACTTCAGAAGCGAAAAACATAAAGATCACTATAGGCGCGCTGAAGTCTGTTGGTCTAATTATCCCCTCGATTTTGGGGAAATAACGTGAGTTTATCGTTTCGCAATTACCGCATTGCAAAATTCAGTTCATGCAAAAGAATACCAATATTTAAATTTGGTCAGGTAATTTTCTTTTCACGAAGTCATAGAAGTGATGATACTGGGCAAGAAAGGTGAATGCCCGTCTAATGAGCTTCGGGTTTATCTTACATGTTTCGATCAAGCTTTTGACGAACAAGTTTCGTTCTGCCGGTGTTACCAGAAACATGAAGAAAAAAAACATTCTGACGCCATGGTAAAATTGTTTGGGATCAAATTTCTTATTTACATACAAAGTGCTGAAATAATCCACATACTGCAACCAGTTCTGGAGTCTTTCGCGGAATAGCTCCGGCTCGTATATTTTTTTGAATAGTTTGCAATATCTTCGCAGAAGCTCTTCGCGGCTCATCTGTTTTGGAATAATGTTTGTATAGAGTTGCCATTCCCCGGAAAAATCGTCGCCCAAGAGACGATCTTCCTTCTCCATGCGATTATAGAGCGGCGTGTGCCTCGGTGCGTTCAGAAGGCTGATACCAACAATCGGGCTGTTGGTGTTGGTGAAAAATGAATAAAGTTCGTCAAAGACACCTTCATCGTCGTGATCGAAGCCGACTATCATGCCAAGAAAGGGCATGATGCCGAAACGAGAAATGTGTTTGATGCGCTCGAAAATGTCATGTTTGAGATTATGGACTTTCTTCACTTCTTCCAAGCTATCCCTCCGGATAGTTTCGACGCCGAGAAACAGCACGGAGAAGCGCGCATCGGCGCACATCCGAAGCATTTTTTCATCATCGGCGATCTCCACTGTAATCTGGGTGGAAAACGACAGGGGGCGCGACTGGGTGGTATTCCAGGCAATGATGCTTTTCAGAAGTTTTTCCATGAAAACTTTATCCGCCAGGAAATTGTCGTCGGAGAAAAAAACGGTGCGGGCGCCGATTTTATGGGCTTTCTGGATTTCCGCCATCACTTGCTCAACTGATTTGGTCCGCGGTTCTCTGCCCACATACTGGATTACGTCACAGAAATCGCAGCTGTGGGGGCAGCCTCGGCAGGTCTGGACGTTGATGTTGATGTAATCATCGGCGTCGATGAGGGACCAGTCTGGCGCCGGGCTATCCTTCAAATCAATATAGGTCTGCTGGTGATAGACGGGTTTTGCCTTTCCCCCTATCCATTCATGGAGAAACTCGGGCCAGGTGTATTCGGCCTCGCCGATAAAAAGATAGTCGGCCAGATCTTTGCATTGATCGTGGTTGATACTGGCATAGGCGCCTCCCAGGGCAACCTTGACACCCCTTTGCCGAAACCCAAAGCATAATTCGTGGATCCTTTTTGTATGAAGTGTTGCACCCGTGACAGCAACCAGATCGCACGGCATGTTCCAATCCAGTTTGGAAACATTTTCATCACATAAAATATATTCCACGTTTACATCAGGTGGGGTCAGGGCCATGAGGGTGGCCAAAGCCGCGTTGGGCATAAGGGTCTTTGCCCCCAAAATGCTGACCGTCCCTTGCATGGACCAGAAGTTTTCGGGATGTTTCGGCGCAATCAGGTAGATGCGTTTAAAATGATCACCGCTACCGTAACGTTTCGTTTTCATACTAACAGCCCGGCTACCATTTTTTATTTTAACAATTCTCGCCCTACATAATATCAGAAAATATGTAATATAAAAATATTTGTCTACTTAATTTATATATACTTCGTTCCTAGTTAATTTCTCTGCCGATTAAGGCGGAAAGAGGAACAACTTTTAAATCTTTAACAATAAGACCCCGCAATATCTTTTCAATCTCGGAAATTAGAACAGCGCTGTCTTCTTTACCGCGCGGATTTGCATCGTGCAGTAAAATAATATCGTCGGCTTTGACTTTTTTAATAATTCTCAAGCTAAGATTATTAACGCAGCGATTACCGGCATCGTAAGCGCGGCAACTGAAAGTTACACAAAACAATCCCAGTTTATTAAGAACTGACGGCAATTTGGGGCTGATTATACCCACCGGGGGCCGGAAGGCCAGAGCGTTCACACTCATATCTTTAAGAACTTCCTGCGCCCGTGATACCTCCTGATAAAGATAATTATAACTCCCCAGCATCAAAAAAGGATTATGATGGAAAGAATGATTGCCGATAGTATGACCACGGGCAATTATTTCAGTAATTATTTCATGATGTTTCAGAGCATTGACACCGGAAACAAAAAAAGTTGCCTTTACTGAATACTTATCAAGCAAATCAAGTATTTGTTTTGTTGTCGGTTCGGCAGGGCCATCGTCAAAAGTTAGAGCAACCAGATTCTGGCCTGTACTGCCGCGGCTGATTCCCGGCAGGTAAAAATTGCTCTGTGGAAAAAAAGCTGCGGCAACGCAAAGCAAAATATAAAAAAGCGCAATTATTATCGCGAACAGTGAGTTAACAAAAAAGACACCCGCGGCAGCAGATAAAAGAACTATTCCTGTGATTTGAGCAGGACTGGCAGACGACATTTTATTTTTCATTTATTCATCCACCTCCGTCCCGATACGGAATCGGAACACCTCCGCCAGCGGAGGATATTCGAGCATAAAGCTAAGCACTGTGAGTATGTTGAAAAACCTCTATTTGAGGGGCTGTTCAAAAATACGCATATGAGCGTTTTGTAAAAGCCTGCGGCTTTTACCGGCAAGGAATATTGCCGTTTATCATTGCACTCCCTTACCGGGATGCGCACCCGGTCAACAGCCCCACTACTGGATCAGGTACTCCCACAAAGGCCCTGTAAATCCTCGTCTGTAAAGTTTCGGCAAGATGCGTGTAGCCTTGGCTTCGCCTGCGCCGATAATCCAGTTCAGACGGCCGTTTGCTTTATCCTCCACCATCTTCATAATTTCCGGAGCGGTTATTCCCGAAGAGCGGTAAAATACAGGCGGCAGGATATTTGCACCAGCAGCAATCTGTCCTTCACGTAAAGCAACATCATACAAAGCGGTGTGCGGATAAATGCGGACGCCACAGAAAAAGAAAAAGACAGCTTTTTCCAGTTTATCGATTCCCGTCAATGTTTCTTGCAGAGTCTGTTTATTTTCACCGGGACCGCCCAGCAAAAAATAATGGGCAATGTGCAATCCTGCATCAAGCGCCTGCTGATGCGCAGTAAAAACTTCACTGGAAGTAAAAGGTTTGCGCAAATTGACCAGTACCGTATCTGATAAAGATTCCGTGCCGAATTCCA
>DCVU01000006.1:27463-34573 GCA_002327415.1 Smithella sp. UBA2180 | reverse complement strand
GAAGATAAAATGACGCCGCCGGATTGTTCCCGTCAACTTGCCGCAAGCATCAGCGGATCAACGCTGGAAATAATTGAAGGCGCCGGCCACATGGTTATGATGGAAAGACCGGCGGAGTTTAATATTTCTCTGGACAAATTTGCCGAATCAATTTCAGAAGCGTTTTCCGGAGAAGGATGAACACTAATCTATTAATGAGGTTTTTATGTTTGTTTTAAGTAATTTTATTATCGGGCTGGCAAAGGTCATAGACATTGCGTTAACACTCTATATGTGGATTATTATTTTTCGCGCTTTAATATCGTGGGTTAATCCTGATCCCCATAATCAGATTGTGATATTTTTGTATCGTGTTACAGAACCGGTTCTCGGACCTATACGCAGAAGGTTGCCTATGCGCAATGTAGGGATCGATATTTCACCGGTTATAGTTTTTCTGGTGATTATCTTTTTGAAGTATTTTCTGGTGGAAACCATGATTCAAATGGCCACTCATCTTTAATTTTTTAGGAAGGCAATTTCCTTTGACCAACGTGGTTCTTTTGAGAGAGTCGAAAAAAGGCCTGACTTTTGATATTCAGGTAATTCCGCACGCTTCCCGTGTGGAATTAGCGGGTGTGCAGGAGGGCGCTTTCCGGGTCAAGGTTACCGCGCCACCAGTGGAAGGAGCGGCCAACGAGGCTTGTATAAAATTGTTAGCCAAGGAACTGGGACTGAAGAAAAGCCAGATGGAAATAACCTCCGGCGTGAAATCACGAAAAAAAACGGTTTTGATTAAAGACATAAACAAGGCGGAATTAGAAACGAAGATAAATAATATCTTCAAGGCTGATTAGAAAGCCATATCATACGGCATTCATTATGCTCAATATAAGGACAGTCTAGTCTCTTTATGAAACAGAAAAATAATTCAGAAAATTCCAAAGTGGCCAAAGCAGCCGGAATTGTAGGTGCGGCGACAATGGTCAGTCGTGTTTTTGGTCTGCTGCGCGATACAGTCATTGCCGCTTTATTCGGCGCCAATTGGATGAGTGATGCCTTCTGGGTGGCTTATCGTATTCCCAATACCTTAAGCCGACTGCTTGGCGAAGGATCGCTTACCGCTTCTTTTATTCCCGTTTTTACGGAATATTTACAAAAGAAAACTAAAGATGAAGCTCTCGAACTGGTTTATAACGCATTTACCATCCTTTCTATTATCTTAACTTTTGTATCGGTTCTGGGAATTATTTTTTCACCATTGATTGTTGGACTTATGGCGCCGGGTTTTATTTCTCAGCCAAAACAATTCGCGCTGGCAGTTCTTCTCAACCGCCTGATGTTCCCCTATATATTTGTTGTCTCATTAGGAGCCTTGTGTATGGGAATTCTAAATTCGTTCCGGCGTTTTGCCTCTCCGGCTTTATCTCCTGTCATGTGGAATATCTCTATTATAGCGGCGGCGTTGGGATTACGGTCTTTTTTTGCCGAACCGATTACGGCGCTGGCCGTGGGAGTCATGATTGGCGGTGTGTTGCAACTTTCCCTGCAATGGCCTTTTTTACGAAAATGTGGCATTAAATTAAAGATTCGCTTTAATTTTCGTCATCCGGGACTGAAGCAAATAGGTCTTTTAATGGTTCCGGCGGTTCTAGGCGCGGGAATAACTACGATCAATGTTTTCGTTGGAACTATTCTGGCTTCAATGCTGCCGGGCGGCAGCGTTACGTATCTTTTTTATGCCGACCGGATAATGGAATTGCCACTGGGTGTTTTTGCCATTGCCATAGGAACGGCGTCACTGCCGAGCTTTTCGAGACATGTTGCCGCAGGTAATATGGATGAATTAAAATCCAGTATTTCTTTTTCGCTGCGTTTGATGCTTTTCTTGACTGTTCCGGCAACGTTCGCTTTAATGGCATTGAACCTGCCGATTATCTCCGTTTTGTTTCAACGCGGTGCTTTTAACGTGCAGGCAGCTATTTATACCAGTCAAGCACTGTTCTTTTATGCTATGGGCTTATGGGCCTTTTCCATTGTCCGTGTTTTTGTTCAATCGTTTTATTCACTGCAGGATGCCAAGTGGCCGATGAGGGCCGCCATCATTTCTTTTGTCATCAATCTGATCGTTAGTCTGGCTCTCATGTATTCTATGAAACACAAAGGTCTGGCTCTGGCCAATTCACTTGCCGCCATTGTTAATGTCTTTATCTTATCTTTTGTCCTCAGAAAAAGAATCGGGAAATTTCTCGACCGTTCCTTTTATATATCTATTTTTAAAATTATCTTATCGGCTGTCGTTATGGTCGGCGCAATCCTGCTGATTGATTATTTTATGCCGTGGGATACTTCCGCCGGATTTAAAACAAGATTGATTTATCTGATCACCGCCATTTTTGCGGGAGCCGGCGTATTCTTTATCTCGGCCTACTTGCTGAAAAGTCAGGAAATTCATGCCCTCGTCAATATGGTCAAAAGGAGACTAACCAGTCCATAACATTGTTTCTTCCGACAAAATCATTGACTTCAAAACCCTAAAATGATAGAAATTCCCGCCTTTGGCCGGTAAAAGCGAGCAAAAGGCTTAAAGGTTATAATATGTTAGATATTAAATATTTAAGACAAAACATCGATTTTGTCCGCCAGAAGATGAATGAACGAGGTCAAAAAATTGATTTTGACCGTTTCCTTGCTTTGGACGCAAAAAGACGGGATATTTTACAGTCTGTGGAAGCTCTCCGCAATGAGCGCAACAGTGTTTCCAGGCAAGTCGGCGAATTGAAAAAAAAGAAAGCTGACGCTTCCGAGCTTATTGAAAAGATGAGCGAGGTATCGGCAAAAATAAAAGAATATGATGAAACTCTGCGTGTGACGGAAGAAGAACTTAATGTTTTTGTCATGATCGTGCCGAATATTCAGCATGAATCTGTTCCGCAGGGCCAGAGTTCCGAAGATAATCCGCTTATTCGCAGTTGGGGGGAAAAGCCTGTTTTCAGCTTTGAACCCAAACAACATTTTGAACTTGGCGAAAGTTTAAATATCCTTGATTTTGCGCGTGGAGCAAAAATTACGGGCGCGCGTTTTACGGTTTATCGCGGGGCGGGTGCTGCCATGGAGAGAGCGCTGGTCAGCTTCATGCTCGACTTGCATGTGGAAAAGCACGGTTATACGGAAGTGTTAACGCCTTTTATGGTTAATGCGGAAAGCATGACCGGCACCGGTCAGTTGCCGAAATTTAAGGAAGATCTTTTTAAAATTGAAGGAATGGAATATTATCTGATCCCGACGGCGGAAGTTCCTGTAACCAATATTTACCGCGAAGAAATCCTGGAAGAAGATAAGCTGCCTATTTATTTGGTTGCTTATTCTCCCTGTTTCCGGTCGGAAGCCGGATCCTACGGTAAGGATACTCGGGGATTGATCCGTCAGCATCAATTTAATAAAGTGGAAATGGTGAAGTTTTCTAAACCGGAAACTTCTTATGATGAGTTGGAAAAGCTGACCGCTAATGCGGAAGAGGTTCTGGAAAAACTGGAAATTGCCTATCGCACCATTTGCCTTTGTACGGCTGATCTGGGGTTTTCTTCGGCCAAGACTTACGATGTGGAAGCCTGGATGCCTGGACAAAATACATATCGGGAAATTTCTTCGTGCAGTAATTTTGAAGATTTTCAGGCGCGCCGCGCCTCGATCCGTTTTCGCAGGGCAGATAGCGGCAAAATAGATTTTGTTCATACGTTAAACGGTTCCGGCCTAGCTGTTGGCCGTACGGTTGTAGCTATACTGGAGAATTATCAGCAGGCTGACGGCAGTGTTATCATACCGGAAGCTCTGCGTCCTTATATGAGAGGTCTAGAGCGAATTACTCCTTGAGGTTATTTGAAGGATAAAATATTATAAATGGAGGGATGGCCGAGTGGTCGATGGCGGCGGTCTTGAAAACCGTTGACCGAAAGGTTCGCGGGTTCGAATCCTGCTCCCTCCGCCAAATTGTGAAATCCGTTAAGGATTCAAAAAATAAAATATCGGCTAAATATAAAACGGAGAGATGGCTGAGTGGCCGAAAGCGATCGCCTGCTAAGCGATTGTACGCCCTTTAAAGGTGTACCGCGGGTTCAAATCCCGCTCTCTCCGCCAGTTTTTTGAAAAATTGTATTGCTGTCGTTAATGTGTTATTAGCGGCTGTCTAAATTTTTTTCAGCACATTTTGCGCCCATGGCTCAGCTGGATAGAGCGTCGGACTACGAATCCGGATGTCGCAGGTTCGAATCCTGCTGGGCGCACCAGTAAATAAAGGGGTTGCAGACTTATATCTGCAGCCCCTTTAATGGTTTTATAATTTAAATCTGTATTTATGGATTCAAGCCCCTTCTTTTTAGTTCCAAGCGGACATCGATTCTGCGAGCTCTTAAGTCATCAGCTGTATACCCTGAACTTCCCGTGCCTACGCTGGCTCCTCCCCCGACTCCGTGGCCGAAACTTCCAATTCCGATACCGAATTGCGGACTCGATTGTTTTTCCTGACGTTCAATTTCATCATTGAGGCTGTAGTAATAACGAAGAATATTTTCGTTATTCATTTTTTTATAATTTTCGTTGAGCAGTTCTTTTGAACCTCCAGCGCATCCCAAAAAAAAGAACACCGTGGTAAGTATAATAATTAACGTAGCAACATTTCGAGTCATCTTCATCATATACTGTTCTCCTAAGTTTTAATGCTGATTTTTGTTGTAACCATGCTCATAAAACTGGCCATAACATGCAACAATTTTCTGGGCACAATGCTTGATTGCTTACTTCAATAAAAAATTCACCTGCATTATAAAGGAAAAATTTAGTTTGTCTATGGAGATTTTGCGGTACGAATTGCCTCAAATAAAATGTTACCGAAGGAGTAGATAAAAAAGGAACGTTGCCTCATAAATCGATGTTACCGAAGAAAGATTCGGAAACGGAGGTATACGTATGAGTCCAAAGTCCAAACAGGAGTATTTTGAAGCCCTTCATAAACGTTATAAGGAAGCATCCCGTCAGGAAAAGACTATTATCATCGATGAATGTTGCGCCGTTTGTGGTTATCACAGGAAGCATGCGATCCGGCGTTTTAGAGGTTATAAGCGGTTTACGAAACAAAAGTCGAGGAAGCGGGGTAAACCGGTTGTTTATAATAAAGATGTAATCATTCGGCCCCTCAAGCAAATATGGCTGACAGCGAATCTTCCCTGTTCCAAAAGACTCAAAGCCATCTTGCCCGTGTGGTTGCCTAAATACAACGATCATTTCGGTCAGCTTGCGGAAGAAGTAACCAGAGATTTACTGGCCATATCTCCGGCAACCATCGACAGGATTTTAAAACCTGTCCGTATCCAATATCAAAAAAGGGGGAAATCAACGACCAAGCCGGGAACGCTCCCGAGAAAACAAATACCCATTAACACCAACCAGAGGGATGAATAACGACCGGGTTTTCTTGAAGACGACACCGTCGCTCATTGCGGTGATTCCCTTAAGGGCATGTTTGCCTACACCATTGATTTCGTCGATATCGCCACGGGATGGACTGAACAAAGGGCTGCCTGGGGCAAAGGAGAAAAAGGAGTCCTGGAACAAATCAAAGATGTAGAAAAAATGCTCCCGTTTCCACTCCTGGGCTTTGATTCCGACAATGGCGGCGAATTCCTCAACTATCATCTGTTCCGCCATTTCACTGACCGTAAACAACCCGTAAGCTTTACTCGCAGTAGGGCCTATCGCAAAGACGATAATGCAGATATCGAACAAAAAAACTGGACACATGTTCGCCAATGGTTTGGTTATCAAAGATTAGACAATCCCAAAGTTGTTCCGCTGATGAACAATCTCTACCGCAACGAATGGCGCTCCTTTTCAATCTCCGTAGCGGGTTAGAACTGATGAATCCAAGTCCAAAGTATAATTGTCAAATCGTAAATTCCGGAAAAACCACTGATACATCAATGTAAATACCTTTTGGTTCTTCTCCTGCGTAAATTTACCGAAGAAACGCTTATAGGTGTCTTGTCCGCATATCCGGTTCCATCCAAAGATCTTCCGGATCACAGCATCCTGGCGGGTGACTTCCGTATGCATGAAGCGATTTGCCCCGCACCACACACTCACTAAAAAGCTCTTGATGATTTCCTCCGGCTTATATCCACGATTAGATTCCGGTTCAGGAAGTCCTAATGTCGAAATGAATGCGTCAAGGTTACAGTGTTCCAGCATCTTCTTCATTAATGCCATACCACCACACGGGGTGATGTCTTTGTCCGTAAATCCTATCTCAAAGTCCATCACCACTCCCCCAAAAAAAATCTTACACAGATCCCTCTCAATGCTCGCCTGCCGATATCTCTAATTTACTTCGCCTTTTCTAATCAATTCCCTATTGCTACGCAATAGAAATTGTCTCTCTATTGAGTAATCTGGGGTAAAGATATTATTGTGCTTAATACTTTTACCAAAAAATGCTATTAAAAACACAAGAGGAAATTGCTGTATAAAATCAGTGGAAGGGGTAGATTATGAAAAGAAAAATATCAAGTTTAGCTATAGTTATATTGTTGTTATTTATGGCAAAAGTAATTAGCACTGCTGAAATTAGTCCGCCACAAGTAGGAGGTATTTTTCCGGAACTTGAATTGTTAAAATCCAGCAACCCTGTTGATCTCAAGTATCTTGGGTTATCCGGCAGCGGAATATTCAAAATCCAGCAGGTCAAAGCTGATGTAGTGATTATAGAAATATTCAGCATGTATTGTCCATACTGTCAGGGAGAGGCCCCTAATGTTAACAATTTATATACATTAATCGAAAGCAATCCCTCTTTAAGGAATAGAATAAAAATTATCGGGATAGGGATAAACAATTCTCTTTTTGAAACAGATATTTTTAAAAATAAATACAAGATAGCATTCCCTTTGATTCCGGACGGAGATTTTAAACTGCACAAAACTATAGGACAGGTAAGGACTCCTTATTTTATTGTAGTGAAATTAAAAGGTGACAAAGCGGAAGTTATTTATTCCAAGCTGGGAGCCTTGGGAGACAATAAGGTTTTTCTCGAACAAATTGTTAAATCATCAGGATTAAAGTAGGAGTATTCCATGAAAA
>DCVU01000006.1:0-27433 GCA_002327415.1 Smithella sp. UBA2180 | reverse complement strand
GTTAAGGTAGGAGAAGCCGCTCCTGATTTTACGCTTAAGGCTGTCAGCGGGAAAATGATTTCCCTCAAGGATTATCGCGGAAAGAAAAATGTTGTAATTTCTTTTGTGCCCGCAGCGTGGACGCCGGTTTGTTCCGATCAATGGCCCGGCTACAATATTGTTAAAGACATATTTGAAATCCATGATGCTGTTTTGCTGGGAATTACCGTAGATAATATTCCTACTCTTTATTCCTGGACGAACCAGATGGGGAAATTGTGGTTTGAAGTTCTGTCTGATTTCTGGCCGCACGGAGCTGTTGCGGAAAAATTTGGCGTATTGCGTTCCGATGGCGTAGCGGAAAGAGCTCTTTTTGTAATCGATAAAAAAGGCATTACCCGTTACATTGATGTCCATAATATTAACCAGCGTCCACCCCTGGAGATACTTGTCCGGGAACTGGAAAAAGTGCATTAAATAAGAAGAAAAATAATTAAGAATTAAATATCATCTTCGATTTTTCTTGACACAATACTGATATTAATTTATCAGAATCGTCATAATAGGGGTTGATTGTAAAATATTAGTAGTAATTTTCTTAAAAAAACAGCCCTAACCCAGGGAAAGATTCAAGTATCAAAGATAATATACATATAATACTTTACATGTACTAAATGTAGCGCTGGTTTGTATCAAAAATAAATATTGATAAATAATGGTAAATAATTTGAGTTTAGAAGAAAAAAGGAAAAAAGAAAAAGAAAATCGAAAAAATACAATTTTGAAAGCAGCGCGAAAGCTTTTCTTTGAGCGGGGTTTCAAATCCGTAACAGTCGATGATATTGCTACCAAATCTGAAGTCAGTAAGGGATCAATTTACCTTTGTTTTGAGAGTAAAGAAGAAATATATGCTCAAATCTTAATTGCCGATAACCAAGCACTTTATAAAAGAGTAATAAACTTTTCGGCTACGGAAGCAACTGCTTCACAGTTGTTGCTGGAATATGCAAGGATTTATGTTAATTTTTTTTTAGATGATACTGAGCTCTTTAGAATACTTATGACTTTTATGTTGCAAACAGGCCAGATGAATCTAACGGAAAAACAAAACGCGGAACTTATTTTGTCGACAAATCAAAATATTAATGTTGTTTCTGAAATCATTCGAAAGGGCATTTATTCCGGTGAGTTTTCTCCAGTTGACAACGTCTGGAAGATGCAAAATGCAATTTGGGGCATGTTAAATGGCATCATTTCCCTTTACCTCTTCACGGGTAATCCAATAAAACGTACGGAAAGAATTCATTCTACTGTTAAAGAAAGTGTAGGTGTTATTATAAAAGGCTTGAAAGCGTGACGTTTTTGAGGGCAGTTTTCACGTGTCTTTAAAGATAAGCGGTAATTTTTCTTGTTGAAATTGAGATTTCTCTAATCCTAAATTATTCTCCGTCATCGTGAGTCAATTTTTGAAAATCCTTATCTGCCGTGTGTAAGAGGTTTTCCACGTCTTTCTCCAGCTTTTCAAAACGATCGATGATGGCCCGGGCTTTTTGTGTCAACTGCATAGATTTGTCCTTGACGCCAATCTCAACGAGCTTCATTTCCATGCGTTCTTCGGATGCCTTGAGCCTTCCCCATGCCGCGCGATAGGACATCCCCAGTTTTTTTGCTGCGGCATTGAGGCTGTGTTGTTCATCTATGGCTTTGAGAATGTTATCACGTCCCTTGCCAAAAATTACATTGCCGTTTTTTTCAATCCAAACCTTTTGCTTGATTTCCATCTGGTGTTTCCCCTAATGCGTTGACATGATTTTATTTATTAAGTAAAATTTATATGAAATGTCAATAAAATTCGTTGGCAGCTTTTTTTATTGTCATAATAACTCTGCCTGATCATTACTATTTTTAGTTCAACAGCCACATAAAGATATGTTTTATAAAACATATTGACTTTTTTATGACTTTCAGTCAACATATGCCACGTTTGACATAAACCAAAATTGACATAGGTATTGGGGAGGCTTTTTATGAAAATTACGAGAAGAGGTTTTTTAACTCTGTCCGGTGCCGTCGGAGGCGGGATTGCCCTGTCCAGCTTGGGGCTTAATCTTAATCCGACCAGGGCATACGCGGATGAGTTAGATAAAATGAACAGGGTCAAGATCGCCAAACAGACGATAACGACCTGCTGTTACTGTTCGGTCGGTTGCGGCCTAGTCTGCAGTACGGATAAGGCGACAGGAAAGATTATCAACATTGAAGGCGACGCCGACCATCCCATCAACGAGGGATCGCTTTGCGCCAAGGGCGCGGGGTTCTTCGATTTGACGGAAGCAAACAAACACAGGCTTACCAAGGTTCTCTATCGTGCTCCGGGTGGCGATAAATGGGAGGAAAAAAGCTGGGACTTTGCTATTCCCAGAATTGCCCGTCTGATAAAAGACGCCCGCGATAAGGGTTTTGTGAAAACAAACGCCAAGGGCGAATTGGTCAACCGCTGTGAGACCGTCGCGCATCTGGGCAGTTCCAACATTGATAATGAGGAGTGCTGGCTGGCGACCGCTAAGTGCCGGGCTCTCGGTCTGGTCTATATCGATCATCAGGCCCGTGTCTGACACAGTCCATCAGTATCGGCTCTGGGAGAGTCGTTCGGACGCGGTTCGATGACGAACCATTATATTGATTTAAAGAATGCAGATGTTATTCTTATTATGGGCAGCAATGCTGCCGAGCATCACCCCATCGCCTTCAAGTGGATATTAAGAGCGAAGGAGAAGGGAGCAACAATTATTCATGTCGATCCCCGTTATACCCGTACATCCGCCCGCTGCGATTTTCATGTGCCGCTTCGTTCCGGCACGGATATCGCTTTTCTGGGTGGTATGATTAATTACATTCTTCAGAACAGTAAGTATTTCAAAGATTATGTGCTCAATTATACCAATGCTTCGTTTATCGTGGGCAAAGACTACAATTTTAACAACGGTCTTTTCTCTGGTTATGATGCCGCAAAAAGAAAATACGATAAGGCAACCTGGGTGCTGGAAAAAGACGAGAAGGGAATTCCCAAACGCGATATGACCCTGGCTGACCCCCGTTGTGTTCTTCAAATGATGCGAAAGCATTACTCCCGTTACACGTTGGATAAGGTTTCCAGCACTACCGGTGTTTCCAAAGAAAATCTTATCAAAGTTTATCAAGCATACAGTGCCACCGGCGTTGCCAACAAGGCGGGAACGGAATGTTATGCTTTGGGTTGGACGCACCACACCACCGGCAGCCAGATCATCCGCACCATGTCCATCATCCAGTTGCTTTTGGGCAACATGGGTATCGCGGGCGGCGGCGTTAACGCTCTGCGTGGCGAGCCGAATGTTCAGGGTTCCACGGATCACGCTATTCTCTATAACGTTCTGCCCGGCTATCTGAAAATGCCGGCGGCTTCGTTGGACACGTTGGAACATTATCTGAAAAAATGTACGCCGGAATCCAAAGATCCCCAGTCGGCCAACTACTATCAGAACTATCCGAAATTCTTTGTCAGTTTCTTGAAATCATACTGGGGTGATAAAGCCACCAAAGAAAATGATTTTGGATATAACTGGCTGCCCAAGCTCGACGATGGTCAGCATTACTCATTAATGCATCTGTTTGATAAGATGTACGCGGGCAAGATTAAGGGACTTTTTGCGGTAGGAACAGACCCGGCGGTAAGTTCTCCAAATACGACCAAAGTCCGCAAGGCGCTCGAGAAACTGGATTTTCTCATCGGTGAAAACATTTTCGATAACGAAACCTACCAATTCTGGAGAGGTCCCGGTGTTGATACCAAGAATGTCAAGACGGAGGTTTTCCTGCTGCCTGCTTCCGCGACAATGGAAAAAGAAGGTTCACAGAGCAATTCCGGCCGCTGGGTACAGTGGAAATATAAAGCCGCCGAATCTCCCGGCGATGCCATTCCTGTGGGCGAAATCGAGATAAAAATTATGGCGGCCATCAAAAAACTGTACCAAAAAGAAGGCGGTCCCAATGCCGAACCCATCGTCAATCTCAAGTGGGATTATACGGATGCCAAAGGTAGATATGATGCGCTGAAAGTATCTCATCAGATCAATGGCTATTTCCTTCAGGATACAGTCATTGAAGACAAGGTCAAGAAAACTTCGACCTTATTCAAGAAAGGCCAGTTGGTGCCGACCTTCGGTAATCTTAAGGCCGACGGTTCAACTGCTTCCGGCAACTGGTGTATATGTGGAAGTTTCGATGAAAAAGGTCTGAACAAGATGGCCAAGCGCGGCAAGAGTGATCCCACAGGATTAGGTCTCTATCCTGATTGGGCTTACGCCTGGCCGCTCAACCGCCGCATTCTTTATAATCGTGCATCCTGCGATGTAAACGGCAAGCCTTACAATTCCAAGCGCAATATTCTGGAATGGAAGGGTGATAAATGGGAAGGCGATGTGGCGGATGGTCCCTGGCCGCCGATGGCAAATAAGGAAAAAGGCAAATACCCCTTCATTATGAAGACCGACGGTGTGGGCGCTTTGTTCGGCCCCGGTATGGCTGAAGGACCGTTCCCTGAACATTACGAACCGCTGGAAGGACCGCTGGCGAAGAATCCTCTCTCCGGACAGCTCATCAATCCGGCTATTGAAATCTTCAAGAGTGATCTGGACAAGCGGGCCAATGCCGATGCAAACTTTCCGTATGTCTGCACAACGTATTCCTGCACGGAGCACTGGTGCTCCGGCGCGTTAACCCGTTGGCAGGCGTGGCTCCTCGAAATGCAGCCGGAACTTTATGTAGAAATCGGCGATAAACTCGCTACAGAGAAAGGCATTAAAAACGGCGAACGCATTAAGGTTTCATCTGCTCGCGGCGAGGTGCCTTGCATCGCTATGGTGACCAAGCGTTTCAAACCTTTCACCATTGAAGGAAAAACAGTTCATCAGGTCGGCATGCCTTTCAATTACGGCTGGCTCTATCCCGAGAACAGCACCAGTGATAGCACGAACTTTTTAACCCCAACCGTTGGTGACGCGAACACCTTTTGTCCCGAGTACAAGGCGTTCATGGTCAACGTAACCAAGTTATAGGAGAATAGACTATGAATGGAAACGAACTTGTAAAATTGATTGATACAACCCTGTGCACCGCCTGTCGCGGTTGCCAGGTGGCCTGTAAGCAGTGGAATGTGTTGCCGGGTCTGAGGACAAAACAAACCGGAACCTACCAGAATCCGCCGGATTTGCAGTGGAATACCTGGACGCTGATCCGCTTTCAGGAATATGAAGATAAAGACAAGAACTTTACATGGATCTTCCGCAAAGACGGCTGCATGCACTGTACCGATGCGGCCTGCGTGAAAGTCTGCCCCAGCGGCGCTCTGTATTATACGCCGATGAAAACAGTGGGCGTTCATCGAGAAAAGTGCATAGGCTGCAAGGAATGTATATCGGCTTGTCCGTTTGATATTCCACGCTATGACAAAGCAACAGAAAAAGTTTACAAATGCGATCTTTGTTATTCCCGCCTTCAGGAAAATCTTCCACCGGCTTGTGTTAAATCATGTCCGACAGGAGCACTGACTATCGGCCCCAAGGACGAGATGATCAAGAAAGCCTACGCGAAGGTTGAAAAACTGGGAGGCGACGCCAATGTTTACGGAGATAAATTTGTAAATGGGACACACGTTATTTATGTCCTGCAATTCAAGCCGGAAGTTTATGAAGAGCTGGCGGTTGATCCCAAAGTTCCGACATCCGCGTTTATCTGGAAAGATCTGCTCAAGCCCCTGAGTCTATTAGCCGCGGGCGGTGTAGTGGGCGGTTCGTTACTCCATTACTTTATACATGGTCCGCATAGACCTCATCCGGAGCACATGGATCAAGACAACAAGAAGCAGGGAGGTGTATAGTATGAAAAAGGAACTGGTTAAAGTTACTTCATTATATGAGAGATTTGTACACTGGCTTATGGCTATATCCTGCCTTCTTTTGTGTTACACCGGATTAGGTATGATGTACAAAGAGCTTAATGTATTAGGTGTTATATTCGGCGGAGTCGGCGGATTGAAAACAGTTCATGATATTACAGCCGTAGTATTTGCTGTAGGCTTGGTTCTGGCGATACTGATGTGGTGGAAAGAAGCTGGTATTTTTGTATTTCCGGAAGACTGGGAATGGATAAAAGCAGCGGGCGGATATTTATGGCACCTGGATCATGTACCCGAGACGGGCAAATACAATCCGGGCCAGAAGATGTTCTTCCTGACGGTTGCCTTATTTGGATTGTTGATGATTGGCACGGGATTTTTCATGTGGTTCCCCTCATATTTACCGGCAAATCTTGTGGACTGGATATATCCTCTGCATGTATTTGGATTTGTGGTTATTTTTGCTTTCTTTTTTGTTCACCTTTATCTGGGGACCATCGGTAACCCCGGTAGTGTTTCAGCGATGATCAGCGGCTATATGGAGAAACCTGTTTTAAGGATGCTGCATCCGAAATGGTACAAAGAAATGGAGCATGAAGGTACTTTGATTGTTAAAAAGTAAAACAACTATAAGTAGATTGATGTTTATCTACAGATGTATTTGACCAGGTGGCGCGCATCATGATACGGTGTGCGCCACTTTTGTTATTTGGTATATGTCAGTAAACTATTGTCATATCGACCAACGGGAGATATCTTACATCATTAATAATCATCAAGCTATTCTCGCGGAGTATGATCCCGCGCATNNTGCGGGACTTCGAAATGACAAATTGTAAAGAGGTTATAGAAACACTACACTAGAAGGAAGATATAAATATGACAACAAATGAAGAAGCAACCGCAATAAAAAATATAATTACCCGGGCTGTTGAACAAAATCCCCAGAACAGTGAAATTTTAAAAGCTTTTGAACCGATTATCATCATGCAGAGGCATCTGGCGGCACAGTCCTCTTCCAAAAGTTTGGATTATTCACTTATCGACAAAGAAAAACTTAGAGCCGGAGTGCCGGTCAGCCGTCAAATCAAATTATTTTTGCCGGAAGATTCATTGAAAGAAATCGCGATATTAATGGCGACCGCTGTTAAAGAAGGTATGCCGCAGCTCACTGAAAATATTGATATGATATCGGGCCTGATTCAGGAAGATAAACTCAAGCCTGCTGATTACTTTAAAGCCTTTATGGATGATAATAAAGCAGCTGATGATTGGGGGAAAAATCTGAAAACATCACCGTCCAACGCTTCATTTTTAATGAGTCTTGTCAGCCGCGTTGCTTTGGAACAAAGGGCAAAAGAAATAACGGCGGCGCTGGGTGCATTTGATTGGGAGAAAGGTTGCTGTCCGATCTGCGGATCGTTTCCATCAATTGCGCTGATTGAGGAAGAGGGTGGAAAACGATTTCTGCATTGCAGTTCGTGCGGACAGGACTGGCGTTTCACACGGGTAAGCTGCCCTTACTGTGAAAAGGAGGAACTTAAGGGCATGGATTATTTTTATATCGAAAACAAAACACAGGAATCCGCCTTTGTCTGCGATAAGTGTAAAAAGTATTTAGTAACGATCTATCGTGCCGGGAAGGTTTTCGCGCGTGATATGGATATTTCCGCGATAAGCCTGATTCATATGGATATCATCATGCAGGGTAAAGGTTATGAGCCGATGACCGCCTGTGTATGGAATGTTCTTAGTTAGTTCAACCACATCTCAATTACCACAAATTATTTAGGTCACACTTTACCCTCAGCACTTCATGATATTAATGAAATGTTGAGGGTTTTGTCTGTTTTACTTATGCGAAAATTGACATAAGTCATTATTGACAGAATTGACAAGCTACCTGGTTGCTTCTATAAAATACGAGTTTGAAATAATATAACTCTTGCGAATTTTAGAAAAAGCATCGGATATTGAGCTTTTAAGACTGGAGAAGAAAATGGGAAATGAGATAAAAATAACACTAGATGGACAAGAAATTTCTGTAGATTCCGGGAAAACCATTCTGGAATGCGCCTGCGATAACGGTATCTTTATCCCTACCCTTTGCCATTACGCAAAAACAACCAATGTCGGCGCCTGCCGGGTTTGCGTTGTGGAAGTGGAGAATGCCAGAAGTTTGGTTGCCTCCTGTTGCATGCCGGTGAGTCCCAATATGGTGGTTCGTACCAATACCCCGGCTGTTCGCGCCGCGCAGAAAATGATTATCGAACTACTCTGGGCGTCCGGCGATCATAACTGCCTGACCTGTGAACAAAACGGCCAGTGTGAATTACAGAATCTTATTTACTGGCTGAAGCTTGATCAGCCCCGTTTTGAAATCAAAACCCCGGGTTATGAAATGGAAGAAAACAACACAATGATTTCCCGGGATCTCAATAAGTGCATCCTCTGCGGACGCTGTGTCCGCGCCTGTAATGAAATTCAGGTCAACGAAGTGCTGGATTTCGCCAATCGCAGTTCAGATGCAAAAGTGGGGCCGGCGTTCGATGAAGATTACATCCATTCTTCCTGTGTCTTCTGCGGCGAGTGCGCGCAGGTATGTCCCACCGGCGCCATCACCTTAAAGCAGGCGAAATTTGCCGGCCGTCCCTGGGAACTCCATAAAGTAAAAACCACCTGCACCTATTGCGGTGTCGGCTGTCAGATGGATCTTTTCACCAAGGATAATAAAATCGTCAAGGTCATGGGCAATCGCGAATACGGCCAGCCCAACGAAGGAAGCCTTTGCGTCAAGGGACGTTTCGGCATGGATTTCGTAGCGCATCCCGATCGTCTGAAAAAGCCGCTGATTCGTTATAAGAAGGACGATGATTTCAAGGAAGCTACCTGGGATGAGGCCTTTAAGTTTATCGCCGACAAACTTTCTAAAATCAAAAAAGAAAACGGCGCCGATAGCATTGCGGGGCTCGCCTCGGCCCGTTGCACCAATGAAGAAAATTACCTGTTTCAGAAATTCATGCGGGCGGCAATCGGTACCAACAATGTCGATCACTGCGCCCGGCTTTGACACTCTGTCACGGTGGCCGGTCTGGCCGCCACATTCGGCAGCGGTGCAATGACAAATTCTATTGACGAAATTGAATTCACAGACCTGATTCTGGCAACAGGCACCAACACCACGGAAAATCATCCGGTCATCGGCATGAAAGTAAAAAGGGCGGTCAAAAAAGGAACGAAACTGATCGTGATTGATCCCCGCGAAATCGATCTGGTCAAATACGCCGATATCTGGCTCCGTCAGAATCCCGGAACCGATGTCGCCGTTATCAACGGTTTGCTTAATGTCATCATCGCCGAAGGTCTTTACGCCAAAGAATATGTAAAAGACAGAACCGAAGGATTCGACGCTTTAAAGAAGGTCGTGGAAAAATACACACCGGCATATGTCGAAAAGATTTCCGGCGTTCCCGCCGAAGATCTGAAGAAAGCCGCCCGGATGTACGCCAAAGCCGTCCGGGCGAGCATTCTTTACGCCATGGGCATTACCCAGCACATCAGCGGCACGGACAACGTCAAGAGCATGGCCAATCTTTCCATGTTATGCGGCAATGTCGGCATCGAAGGCGGCGGCGTGAATCCTTTACGCGGCCAGAACAACGTTCAGGGCGCCTGCGACATGGGCGGCCTGCCCAATGTTTATCCGGCCTACCAGCAGGTCGCCAATGAAGATGTCCGCAAGAAATTCGAGGCGGCCTGGAACGCTCAGCTTTCTCCCAAACCGGGATTGACGATCATGGAGATGATGGACGCGGCAGGCCGTGGTACGATTAAAGCGATTTACATTATGGGCGAAAATCCCATGCTTTCCGATCCGGATTTACAGCATGTGAAAAAAGAACTTCAAAAACTTGATTTGATGATTGTTCAGGATTTATTTATGACCGAAACCGCTCAGTTGGCCGACGTCGTTCTGCCGGTCGCCAGTTTTGCCGAAAAGGACGGAACGTTCAGCAACACCGAACGCCGCGTTCAAAGGATTCGCAAAGCGGTGAACGCTCCGGGTGAAGCCAAAGCCGACTGGGAAGTCATCTGCGGCATCTCCAACAAGATGGGTTACGCGATGAATTATGCTTCCGCCAAAGAGATTTTTGAAGAAGTCGTGAAAGTAACACCCAGCTACGCGGGAATCTCTTACGAGCGTCTGGAAAAAGGCGGCATCCAGTGGCCCTGTCCCACGCCGGAACATCAGGGAACCAAATTCCTGCACAAGGATAAATTCTCCCGCGGTCTGGGATTATTCTCCGCCATTGAATACATCGCGCCCAATGAAATGCCGGACAAACAATATCCGTTCCTGCTTTCCACCGGACGCGTCCTGTATCATTACCACACCGGCACCATGACCACCCGTTCAGAAGGTTTATCCGAACGCTGTCCCGAAAGCCTCGTGGAAATCAATCCGGCAGATGCCGAAAAAATGAAAATTTCCGAAGGCCAGAGAGTCAAGGTCACTTCCCGTCGCGGCACGGTGGAAGCCAAAGCCAGCATCACGAAGAAGAGTGCTCCGGGCTCGATTTTTATGAACTTCCATTTCGCGGACACATCAGTTAACCTGTTGACCAATCCGGCTTTGGACCCGATCGGAAAAATCCCCGAATACAAAGTTTGCGCGGTAAAAGTCGAAGCCGCATAACTTTTAAGCAATTAATCGAAACAAAATAAAAGATATGCCTCTGCAAAGAGGCATATCTTTTTGTCTAAGGTGTCATTCCCGCGAAGAGACTGTGTCACAACAACTGTTTGTCATTGCGAGAAGCGCCTCGCGCTTCGTGGCAATCTAATATTAACCCAGATTCCGCAATAGAATTTAAAGTTGACAGCGTCACGGGCAAAGAGAAACGTGATGTTTTATCCCATAGCCCCAGAAACCACTCCCTGTGTTTCATCGACAAGGACAACTTCAGAATGTGACAATTGCCTTCTTTTACCATGTAGCCACCCATGGCAAAAAGCTTGTACCTTAACGTCGACATCTTCTGCTGCACTTTTGACCCCTTAATACTCTGACGGAATAAACTCATCAGATTATATGCCAGCATGACCCTTTACCTGCCTTGGCGGGTCATCACAACGCATGCCCACTACATGCTCGCGGTGGCCTATCTTGCGCTGAGCGTCATCCTGTCTTTGTTGACACAGGAACAAAAGACGGTTTCCTCTTGAAAAACCGTAAAATGATAATTACCTTATAATCAAGGAATAATAATATTGCCGGGACAAGTTAACATTCTGGCATGAGGATTTAGTTATTGAAATTAAACAGACGAAACGAGGGAATAAATTATGTCAGTAATCGCACGCAAAACACACCTTGCAGGCGCCATCTCGTTTCGTGAAATCATTATGTTTTCCGCCTGGGGATTTGCACTGGTGCTTGCTTCTTTTCTGTTCCTCTGGCTCGGTCACCTTATGGATGAATTGCTGGGCACTGCCCCGAAATTTATGCTGGGTTTATTTTCCCTGGCCATCATAGGCTCCTTTATAGAATTATATCAGGCAGCCTTGAAGATAATAAGACTAAACAAAAACGAATAAAGTGAAGTTTGAGCCGTTAGTCGAATTGTCTCCGAAGCGAGGTGTAGCGGGATCCTGAAGGGAGCCAAGATGTAATCCTGATATGCCCCCGATAATCGGGGTGCGGAGAGGACTATTGGAAAACCTTTGTCCTAATCAATGACAACCCTTCCCTGTTCAACGTCCGTCCGTGCCTGTTTTGGCAGCACGCAGCAACGATTGCACAGGCATGGTTGACCCCGGCGTCAACATATCGAGTAGAACGTTGACGCTCTCATTCACGAACGGAGCCTGCTGGTCCCGGGCTTTCTTTTTAACCTCGGCTGGCGTCTCCTTCTTCTTGACGTGGCCTTCTTTCTTTATTTCCTCGCGCAAGTCCGCGAGCCGGATAATGCCCTTTTTATTAGCAGCCTCTTTATTGTTCTTGATGATCTCGGCAAACTTCGCGTCTTTGGCGACCCGGGCCTGGGACCTTGCGGCCAGCTCCGCGAGCATAGACCGCTCCACAGGTTTCCAAAGCGGAGCGGCGTTTTCCGGCACGCTGAGGAAGGGCGTGATCGCCTGGGCCGGAAGCGGGTATTCCAGCGCCGTTTCACCAACATCTTCAAGAATGAAAAAGAGAGGCAATCGCACGTCCGCCTCTACACCCACCTTCTGCGTAGAGGCGCCACCGGGCAGAAAGTACAGTGCTGAGGTGACTTTCATGCCGCCCAGATCCTGGGGCAGTGGCGTCAGTACCTGTACGGATCCCTTGCCAAAGGTATGATCGGAACCGACTATCACCGCACGATGATAATCTTTGAGAGCGCCCGCCACTATCTCGCTGGCCGAAGCGCTGAGCCGGCTCGTCAACACGATTAGAGGGCCCGTGTAGACCTCAGTGGGATCTTCCGCAGGAAACTTAATTACTTTAAACTTATTGACTTCCGTTCCCGATGCGGCCGAACCATTGGCGAGAATCGTCACCTGTTCACGACTGTCCTTGGTAGCCACGATTCCGCCCTTGCCAAGAAAAAGGCCGGCGATGCGCACCGCCTCACCGAGCAGCCCCCCTCCGTTACGCGACAGGTCCAGCACGATCCCATCAACATGCTGCCGCCGGGCCTCCGCGAGAAGTTTTTTCATATCTTCATAGCAGGACTTGTTTTCCACCTCGTCGCCGTAAAAGGAAGGAAGATCGATCACACCGAAGCGATACTGCCTGCCGTTCACCATCCGTTTCTCGTAGGTGATCTTGGCCTCCTGCTCCTTGATGTCGATCTTGTCACGAATGATAGTGACATTGAAGCGATTCGTGTGTTCCGCCTGCCGCAGAATTGTCAGGGTTAACTGCGTGCCTTTCTTACCGCGGATCATCTTGACAACGTCGCGCAGGTCCATATCAATGACATTAACCGGTCTTTCTTTTTTCTGAGCCACGGCGATGATCTTGTCCTTGGGTTTCAGCAGGCCAGATTTTTCGGCGCCTCCCCCTGGAATCAACTCCTCAATGATGGTAAAGCCGTTGTCGCTGCTGAGGACGGCTCCGATCCCTTCCAGAGAAAGCTGCATTTGAATCCGGAGGTCCTCAAGGTTTTCGGGAGAAAGGTAGCTTGAGTGCGGATCCAGGGCTTCGGCAAAGGCCTCGGCTGCATTCGTAATGAGCTTTTCGGGATTGCGCTTGATCACCCGTATCGTCTGCAGTTCATAACGGTGAACCTGCTGCTTCTTAGCCCCCGCCAAGTCGGTGCCTGCCAGCAGGGCGTTCTCAATCTGGAATTGCACGAACTTTCTCAGAAGCGCATCCTTTTCCGCCGTCGTCTTCACATAGGGGCGCTTTTTCAAGTCGGTGTTTAGTTCCATCGTCTCATCGAGTCGGTAGTCCGAGCCCAGAATCTTTTTGACAATGGCCTCATTCTCACGCGCCCGTGTAACGAGCACATCGTAAACCGGCTTGAGCGAAGCGCAATTTCCCGCTTGCATACCTGCAAACAAGTCTTGCAGAACCGGCTTCAACCTTTCCAAATCGGACGCATACAGCAGTGTTTTAGAGGGATCAAGACTTTTGATCATCTGTTCGACGGCGTGAGTCTCGATTTCCCCGGTCATATTCTTAATTGCGTAGTGGTTGGCCAGATACCTTTCCATCAACAGGGGCAGGCTGCTGCACGTAAGGTTTTCGGCCACTGATGAGGAAAAAGGCAATAGCAAGATCAGCAGCCCCATCAGAAAAAGCCGCCGGAAATAGAATCCGCCCTTACCGCCGAAGGACGCTCTGCGGCTACGGTAATTGTCCCCGGGAGTGTTTCCGGAGATATTTCCAATGCTTCTATCGTGCATACCCATGTTCTCTATACCTCAAACCGCACTGGAGAACGGCTATCCATCAATTTTGTTCTATATGAAAAATCCGATGGCAATGAAGATAGAAGGCCGGAGGGATTCTGTCAAGAAAAAAGGGGAACTGCTTGTGGTTGGAGTTGAGTATGACAAATACAATGTAGCGTTACTAAGATTATGGAAACAGGTAAACTTACGCATGATTTTGCCTGTTTCATATTTGGGGTAGTGTGTTAATTTAAATAAATTAGTTCTTTACATGCTTGAGCGGATAAGCCATAATATAGAACATGAAAAAGGATAAACCTAATGATCTTAATAAAGTTGCTGCTTCTATTATGGCAGAATCTACAGGTGAAGGGGAAAAAGGCGAAGCCCCAACCAAAAACGAATCCGCCACGGAAACAGAACGGCTTGGCGGTTTAAAGGGTGGCAAAGCCAGGGCAAAAAAGCTTACGGCTTTGCAGCAAAGAAAAATAGCAATAAAAGCCGCTCACGCAAAATGGAAAAAAAATAATCCCAAGTAATCACGGGTATGAACCCAAAAGCAAACTGCGGGGGATTAAACCCTCCGCTGCGCTCCGCTTTCGCAATTGGAGTTTCAACAATAAATGAACTGTGGATTTCCCACCTTTTTTAAAAATGAATAATTATCTGAGATGTATGTGGCTGCGGCAATCATGCTGCTCGTTGATGATGGCAAGGTCTCGCTGGATAAGCCGGTCACAGAATATCTTCCGGAATTCAAGATGGCTGACGATAGATATAAGAAGATCACAATGAGAATGCTATTGAACCACTCATCGGGAATAACGGGGACCGGGGGCGCGAATTCCTTCGGATTTAAGTATGATAACAATGTAAAGCAGGAAACAATAAATACTTTAGCCCGCGCGCATCTTAAGCACGATCCGGGAGCAATGCAAGTATATTGCAATGACGGGTTTACATTGGCGGAAATAATCGTGGAGCGGGTAAGCGGGAGATCTTGATTTCAATAAATTCAGTACTTAAGCTTCCTCACATACGTTTGGAATGACATGCTTTGCTATTGCGACAAAGTCTCTGAGGGGAAGGGAAGTTTTTTTGGAGTTTTGAATGCTGAAAGCAGGAACAATTCTTACAAATCTCTATGAGCGTATTTTGCCTGAAGCAAAGAGCCGCAAAGTTGCCGATCTACGCATCGGACTTGGTTATACCGGTGTCAGGCTGGATAATGACGTTACAGGAATCGCCGCTGTTTTGTTTGATGCTTTGCCGCATGGCTGCACGGTTATGCCTGCGGCGGGAAGTATTGCCGGTTCTGCCGCGGCAGATTTGTTGAAATATCTTGTTAATGGGAAAAACCATCTTGAAATTGCCATAGGATTGGCTACCGCCAATGCTCTGATTGAGCCGCCTGCTGATGTTTTAGATGATCGCGAAGCGACAACTTATCTTAATCTGAAGCCGGGCGAAAAAGTTGCCATGGTGGGCTTGTTCGCGCCGCTCGTGGAAAAAATCCGTGCTACCGGCGCCATCCTGACCGTGATTGAAAAAAATCCTCAGCGTCTGGAACTACTTTCACCGAAGGCAAAACAACAGGCGCTTCAAGATTGCGATGTCGCGATTATCACGGCGACAACGCTGTTGAATAACACCTTTGAGGAAACTATCAGCGCTCTGGGCAAGCCGCGCTCAGTCGCTCTTTTAGGTCCATCCACACCACTTATGTCTGAAATTTTTCGCAATACCCCGGTAACACATCTGGGTGGCGTGGCTGTTGCGGATTCCGCCAAGGTTTTACAAATCATTTCGGAAGGCGGCGGAACGCCAGCCCTGCGTCCCTACCTGCGCTTTGTGAATTTGCTTTTGAACCGATAAGTGCAGCCGCCAAAATCCATAAGGCTAGGTTATGACCTATTTCAATTCCTTCGGTTTTGTCAGTTCTTTGCATTCGGTGGTTGGTATTCTCATATCCATCTCCCGGCCGAAGTCCTTATGATCGAGATATTCGGCGGCGCCGCCGACAACTCTTCCGATTCCGAATACAATAAATGGAATATCTATAGCTCGTTGCCGGGTTATGCGTTTCTCGACCAGATGACGCCAGCATATGCCGAGCCACGCGCACGCCAAAACCGCATCGACATTGACCGCCATGACCTTGTTCACGGTTCCGTTATCTTTTAGCGCTTGCACTAAATGATGATAGAATTCCAGAAAAACGTTCGTACGTCCGTTTTCTTTGATAAAAGCGTAAATAACTCTTTCGCGCGGATCGAAGTTGACGGCATCGTTTTTGAACACCGGATGGCCGAGGCAGGGTATACGCGCATATTCAAGAGAAGCATCCTGCGCGGCATTTTTCTTTTTCTTAAACCCGGCAGCGTATTCGACGGCGATTGCTTTCACATCAAGCTTTGAATCATAGACATCTTTGATATCATATTTCTCAAACACATCCATTAGAAACTGCACGGCTTCGGAGCCATTTCCCCCATGGGTCGATCCAATCGTCGCGAGTGTTGCAATCATGGCAGTATTTGGCGAATTTCCAGCCGATGCGGACAATTTCGGCCCCTGGGCCGATATGGTGCCCGGCCCGTTGGTTATCGATGCAACCAATAACATATCGGCCAGCTTTTCTTCAAACATATCTCTCGGCGGCTCGCCGGTTAACGCGACGACTATCGCGGCTCCAAAATTCCACTTGCGCATGAGTTCCATAACCGAATATCCATATAGCCGTGGCGTCGCGCCGTCATTCGAGCTTGCATGCGATGCGTTTCTCATGTTCTGCCGACTGACAGTAGCGCCAAGCTTTGTTTGTATATGTTCCTTGAACTGGCTTGCGTATGGCTCCGGTATCGTGCCCGGCGCCAATGACAACGCGGTCGGGATATGTTTGTCGAGCTTGCTCAAATTTACAAACCACGGATTGAGCCCAAGAGGTTTCACGTTGGGGAGGTCGTGTTTTATCTCCAAGATATCCGCTATCAATCCCACTGCGTTGGGTATATCGTGAAGCGTGTTCACCCGAATGCCTTTTTTCAGGCATGCTTTCAATCCATCGGATTTCTGGTAGTGTTTCTCGGGAGTGAAGGGTTCGATGCCGAAATAATCATCAAACAGCATCATTTTCCCGCTTGCTGAAGTATCCTTACCGTCCACCACCGCACCCGCATGACCAAGAGAAACATTATACTTCTCGGCTATTTTACCCGCGACATACACAACAACCGGTTTTGAAAAACCTTTCTCTTTCATAACCTGAATGGCTTCCCGTTCATAGACGCCGCCCGGCTCGACATACAGAACAATTATCTTTGTTCTCTTGTCTTTTTCCGCGAGCCTGAGCAGGTCTTTCATCGGCAACAGGATCAGCGCATCTTTGCCGGTGGAAACGCCAAAAGCGGTTCCCATCCCCGAGGCCTTCACATAACTGGATATCGTGTTCACCATGTTCCCGGAATTCGATAGCACCGTCACGGAACCGGGAATGAATGTTTCATCGGGAGTATCGCCGCCGACGGCTCCTATCCTGACATGGTCGTGAACGTTTATCATCCCTAATGTATTACACCCAATAACGTCCACATTTATATCTTTACATATTTGATGTATTTTTGCCGTAACTTCCACGGACACATGTTCCGTAATGATAAAAATGGTCTCAACAAACCGTCCTCCATGCGCAATAACCTCTTTAACCTCTCCGTACACGGCCTCTGGCGGAGAGTAGATCATTATCTTATTGGGGAGGGATTCAGAGGGAAGACTCTTTATCATTTCTTCAAATGTCGAATACACCGGTATAGATCCCTGTGCAGTTTCAATGTTTTGACCACCTTTGCCAAGGGCCCATCCGGCAACAATATCCGAGCAATACTTTTGAGTTTCTGCAGATACCTTTGACGCTTCACGACCGGTGATGTTGGATACTGCTACTCGATCGCCCTTTTTCAGGAGATCTGAAAGTTCATTTGCTTTCATTGGTAGTCTCCTTTCCGTCTTCGGTAATCGCATGAGCAAGCCGTGCCGCATAATCCGCTACCATAGTCACCGGTGTTTCCGGCCCAAATATCACGTAGGGAAGATTCAGATACTCCAAGGCTTGTTTTATCGACAGGATTCCCTTTGTCAGCCGCGGACCTCCTCTACCGATAACTACCGGTATGTTGAGGCGGCCTTTTTCCTGCGCATAATTGACCAGAGCATCCCCTATTGCCTGGAATGTTACATCAATAAAGGTATTATTAGCTTTTCCGCCGAGAATCAGTAGAAGTTTTGCATCCGCCAGATTGTAATCAAAACATATTTTTGCCGTCCCATACATTCGTTCGTAGGGCGGATTTCCTCCGAAATCAGAAAGAAACATCGGCTCACCACCCATGATTTCCAATGTCTCTGTTATAATCGTTGAAGCTCCTCCGCCAAAGAGCATCGGGAGAATCTTTTTTCCCCCTAACGCAGATACATGCGCCTGTCCCTGGTGGCTTGAGGCGCTCCAGGCGGCCATTTCTTCCTCAAACGGAGAACTGTTTTCGGGATAATCAGGTATTTCAAAGTTCGGTATCTTTGATTTGTAATTTGTTTCGTCAATCGACGCTTTAAAGTCGCACGCGAATGGTTTTCCTTCAGGAGTGATTCTCCATGGATTGATTTCAGCCGACACCATGCCTGTGGAGATGAACATGTCCCAGAATGAAACCAGTGTTCTTGATAACAATCCGACAGTTTTCTTATTACAGCGAAGCCTTTCCAAGATTTCGCTGACCTGATATGCATCCAGGCCTTTGAAAATATCAACGGGTATGGTTATCTTGTGTTCATCAGACACATCCTCGATATCCATGCCGCCTTTAAGTGAAATGGTAAACGATGGTTGCAGATATGACGAATTGTAGGTAATGGCGGTGAACATTTCAAAAGCCGCCGGAATCGGTTCTACCAGATATGCGGTACGCGGAATTTTTCCGTTTATTTCCAATCCTGCTATTTGCTTGAGTTTGACGATTGCTTCCTGGGGATCTTTTACCCGGACAATAGCGCCGGCCTTTCCGCGTTTCCCCGTCATAACATCCGGTTTGACAATGGCTTCGCCTCCCCACTCCTGGAGTGCCTGCTTTATATCGGCCCGTGCGGCATCAGCTTCAACATATCGCGGAACCGGAATGTTATAGCGCTGTGCCAGTTGCTTGAGAAAAATTAACTCATTTATCCTTATGGTCATATCAACGCCTCACCCGTGGCAATCAGCTAGTTGTATTGATAAGTGCTTGCATTCTACGGTAAGCACTATAGAAAACGCGGTCTTGTATGTTAATTAAATATTGATTGCCGATTGAATATCTGCATGTGGTCTTTACCATAAGTATTGTTTTAAAAACGGTATTCTGGTGTTCGATGGTGCGATCCGTCATCTCAAGGCACCCGGCAACTTCAATCTTTTCAGGAAACAGCTCTATGAAAAAAAATGGGTTGTTTACTGCAAACCGCCATTTGGCGGTCCCGAAGGTGTTCTCAAGTATCTCGGCCGATATACCCACTGGATCGCCATCAGGAATAACCGCATCCTCAATATTCAGGACGGCAAAGTCTTTTTCCGGTGGCGGGATTGATGTCACGGTCTGTCCCGTCTGTCAGAAAGAAATATTGTATTTATCCATAGAACTTGAAGGCTCCCCATATTCCAAGAAATCCACCAAGGGCACTTCCCACCAACGAAACGGTGATTGAGTCAGCACCGAGTAGGACAGGTGCATACCCTCCTGCTATGGAACCTACAACCATCCCAATAATTATAAATTTTTTTCTCGACATGATATCTACCAATGGGTTTTTTCCGATAAGTTGATTATCATAAAATATATCACAGCCAGTGTTTCTCTTCAACCGGGAAGAAGATATTCTTTCACTGAATCAAAATAAAAATGTCTGTATTTTCTTTGGCCTAATGACCTGTGTGGGATGATAAAGCATTAATTTGTAATAGCTGATTTCTGTGATTTTGCTGAATAGGTGTGTTGATGATGAGCGTAGCGAATATGAGACACATTTTTTCAGCATCAAAAAATCACAGATCTTGAAAGCAGCTATTACATATTAATAACCTCAAGCAGGGCGGGATAAGTCCATCACACTTGTCCCTGATTGAAGGTATCCTGAAACCGGCGGATAATTGAAATGGTTTGGAGTGAAAACCCAACCCCTATCATGGTCATAAATTCTACTAATTATTTGATTGTCCGTTGTTTTTATCATTTTTACCATACTTCACCTGACACAAGTATCCATATGTTTTTGTGTCAATCCTATATACTGTTTAGAGCGCGATATCGACACATGGCAGGCTGAAATATTGTTATCAAGGATTATTTTTTATCTGAGGTTACCTTCTGAAAACTCCTGCTGAAGAATTCCAAACCGTCTAATCAATGTTTCTCATTAGTTCATTGGCAATGTTGGGACTATTGAGCCGCATAATACTCTCTTCCGCTCGGCCAAAGCTCAAAAGATTAATACTTCCATACCAAACGATTCTCTGGTCAATAACAGCATATTTTTGATGAATATTGGATTTGCAAACCAAATTTACGCCAGCTGTTTTCAGTATGCTCAATGTATCTTCCAGTGCTGGTTTGTCTTTAAAATCTGTTGCTGGCCTTGTCATAATCGTAACCTTGACCTTTTGATCTAATGCGACACTCATCAAATCCAGCATTTGCAGCGCTCGTCTTTTCGTGACAAATGGACTTACAATCAAGATTTCCCGTGTGGCATTAACCAAATCATTTTTATAAACCGGAAGAAAATTATTGTTATCAAATATGACATCAACCGATTCATCCGTGAAGAGACCCGTCTTTGTCTTGTAACCAATTGACGCATATCCGGCGAGTCGTTTGTTGTACATTTTCTCCAACACTCTGACATGAATATCGGCATAATCATATATCTGAGCGTCGCTCTTGTTTTCAAATAGCCGGTGAATCCTGCCCGCATACTGTTGCAGGGTTCCTTTCCACGATATGGGCATTGCCAGAAAAAGCGTATCCAACCTCGCTTCGTCAAACCCTTCACCGATATATTTTCCTGTGGCAATGAGTGTTAACTGCTTGTCTGCCGGCGTTTCAGATATCCTTGTCCATATATCTCTTGTTACTTTTGTTCCCATTCCGCCGGTAAGAGCAATTACGTCAGGTATATTTTCACCTAACTTTTTGGCAAGCTCTGCGACATGGGCAGTTCTTTCAGTGAGGACAAGGGAATTTCTGCCATTTTGAAAAGCATTAATTACATCATCTACAATCAACTGATTACGAAATTCATCCACAACAATTTCTGAATATAGCTCTTGAATGGAGATTTCCTTTCTTTCCGCTTCAAACGGCATTCGAAAACTTGTAAATCTTGGGATAACATAATGTTCAAAGGGCCTTTTTTCTGCTTGCTTCTTTGCATCCACCTTGTATCTGATTGGCCCGCAATGCATGAAAATAATCGGATGATGTCCGTCCTGCCTTGCTGGTGTTGCGGTTAATCCATAAACATATTTCGCATAGACGTTCTTAAGTATCTGTTCAAAGCTGAATGCTGGAACATGATGGCATTCATCAACAATAACCATGCCATAATTTTTTATCCATTCCTTCACTTCGCCACCACTGCTCAAGGACTGCATAATGCCAATATCAATAATGCTGCTGGGATTATTTTTACCCGCGCCTATTTGCCCAATCAAACTCTGTTGCTTTTTTCGTCCTCGCTTTTTCTCCAAAGCTGGCAATTCTTCATCAATTTTCAGAAATTCTGTCAATTTCGCCGCCCATTGTGAAAGCAGTTGCTGTCTATGTACTAATATCAGTGTGTTTACTTTTCGTTCAGCAATCAGTTTTGCGGCAATGACTGTTTTCCCAAAGGCAGTGGTTGCCGACAGCACACCGTTTTCATGCTTGAGCATCTCTTCTGCAGCCAGTTGCTGCTCTTCTCGCAATGTTCCGATAAATTCTGATTTGATATGTCTGCCTGGATTAGTATTGTCAGTCAATATTGCTTCAGCTCCTGCCTCGGCAAGTACACTTATGACATCACTTTCACAGCCTCTTGGTAAACAGAGGTAATCTGGAGTTTCATCTGCACACAAAATAATTCTGGGTTTGTTATATGTCGGCATGCGCATCGCTTGCGCCTTGTAAAATTCCGGATTTTTAAATGCAGCCAGCCGATTCAGAATGTTTAATGCCTTCTGCAAAATACCTGATTTTTCAATATAGATCATGTTTGCTTTTATAAGCTGAACTTCGTTGGGGAAATCAGCTTTTGACCATTCTAGTTGGTCTTTTTCCCATGGTTTGATGCGTTCTTCATCAGCTTCCTTTAGAGCGCCCATTTCGTTCCCGCGGCATAATTTTGGTATTAGCGCAGCTATTTCATCTTCTGATAATTTTCTAATATTAGTCAAAAACATCCACTGGTCGTCATAAGGGTTAAATTTTTCGTCAATAAAAATGCTATTACCGCCGTCCCGGGCTTTTTTCTGCAAAGGAAGAGCAATCAAATTGCCGAAACCGCCTTTTGGCATCGTATCCTGACTGGGAAAGAAACGATCGTAAGATTTAAATGTTATTTCATGCCTTTTACCCATGGAATAGGTAAGCAAAGCAGAACCCAACTTTCTGGCTAAATTTGCCGGAATTCGGTTTTCAAAGAAGAACCAGGCATGAGCTCCGCTGCTGGAGCGAGAACGCTCGATTGCAACAGGAATATCGAAGGTAAAACAAACTTCTCTGAGTGTAGAAATATCTTTTTGCCAGCCGTCATCATCAAAATCAATTGCCAGAAAGTGGCACGTATCATCCTGGCACATAGGATATATGCCAGCAACGACACTACCTCTTAAATGTGCCTCAATGACTTTTTCATCCAAGACATCGTAAGACTTATGCGGGCAGTCGAAACATTTAACTGCAGGCTTTCTACAAAGACTTGATTTCCATTCATTAAGACAAACAGGCGTATAGCCAGATCGGCCATCCTTGCTCTGCCATCTTTTGGCATACACATCATCACGTCCTTTAAACAGTGACATAAACAAGCTGATCTTATCTGCGGGGTTGGCAAAATCTTTTAATATTGGCAATTGAATTTTACGAGGAGATTCTTGAGTAACTAATTCTAAAGAGATATTGCTCACGGTGCCTTGATCTTGGTCAGATTCCTTTTTGACATTTATTCCCAGTTTTACCTTCAGCGCTTCATTCTCTTCTTTCAGAGTTTTATTCTCGGCAAGTAAATGCTGATATTTTTCAAATAAGTCTTCAAAATTCATAATTTTGTCTCTTCTTGCCTTTCAATAAAGCAATTATATTGTTTTCACCTATTCCATTCCCTATTGATGTGCAATAGAAATCATATCCTACTGTGAACTCTGGACGCACTATTCACGGTATTTCGTTAACCAAGATTGACTTGACATGAAGCGAAAAAAGAATATAATCGCTTCATAATATGAAGCAATAAAAGGTGGCAAATGGCTCAGTATTTATGGGAGCGTCCGGATTGGA
The DNA here is from genome assembly GCA_002327415.1 of Smithella sp. UBA2180. Classification (GTDB taxonomy): domain Bacteria; phylum Desulfobacterota; class Syntrophia; order Syntrophales; family Smithellaceae; genus Smithella. The sequence goes on along the minus strand of DCVU01000006.1, from coordinate 4,075 downwards.
CTCACTTTAGATGGAAAAACGAAGATATTCTTCTTGCGCTTGGAGAATGCCGGCTGCTGCAAGGAAAACTTTTGAGTAAAGTGGCCGATCTTGGATTTACCCTCGAAAACCAAGCCCAGATTGAAATATTAACGGAGGAGACCTTAAAAACCGCCTTAATCGAAGGAGAGAGCCTCAATGTTCAGGCCGTTAGATCGTCGGTCGCAAGAAAGCTCGGGCTCCCCTCGGCGGGACTTAGGGTAGACCATTATATCGACGGACTCGTATCTATTCTCCTTGATGCCACAAAAAATCATGATGGACCGCTTACACAGAAACGTCTCTTCGGCTGGCAAGCTGCGCTTTTTCCAACTGGCTATTCGGGCATCCACAAAATCAGAGTAGGTAAATGGCGGGGGGATAAGCCCATGCGCGTTGTATCTGGACCCATCGGCCATGAAAATATTCACTTTGAAGCTCCTCCCTCTGATCGCATATCTTTTGAAATAGGTAAGTTTCTTGAATGGTGGAAGGTGAGCAGGGGTAATGTGGAAGGATTATTACGGGCGGCGATTGCTCAATTCTGGTTTGTGACCATACATCCATTCGAGGATGGCAACGGCCGGATCGCCAGAGCCTTGACCGATATGGCCGTGTCCCAGGATGACCAGCAATCGATCCGGTATTATAGTCTTTCTTCTCAGATTATGGCAGAGCGGAATGCCTATTATAATGTTCTTGAACACTGCCAGAAGCATGATGGCGACATTACTGACTGGCTAAATTGGTTTCTCGGCTGTTTCTGCAGGGCCATTAAGAGTTCTGAAGGAATGTTGGCGATAGTCCTAAATAAGGCCTCATTCTGGAAATCACATTCGGATGATTCGCTAACGGAGCGGCAGCGTAAAATCATAAACCGGCTGCTTGATGCAGGAAAGGGCGGTTTTACAGGTGGACTGACAACCCAAAAATATGTTTCTCTTGCAAAAGTCAGCAGAGCCACAGCCTTCAGGGAGATAGATCACCTTATGAAACTTGGGATCATTAAACAGAATCCCGGCAGAGGCAGGAATGTAAGCTATGATTTGAATTGGGGGGTGATGTGAATCGAGCCAGTGAAAGGGAGAACACCTGTTCGCCGATTTTCAATTGGTGATAATTGTACCTGTCCCGTTTGATCTCTTGTTGAACGCCTTGCTTTAGATTTAGCGGCTGATTTTTCGGTGCATGAAAGTTTATCAACAGATAATCGAATCGCTTCAGGAAAAGATAAAACATTAGTAATAAAAACCGCGTAAAATCTGGTTTATTCATTCTTGCGCAAAAATCAAATATTTAATTGACATTAAAATTTCAGCGGGTATTTTGGCAATGTAAATCATTAATTATATCGTGCAATTTATAATCAGTCTTAGTGCAAATCAGCTTTGTAAATAAGAATGAAGAATTTGGAGATAGATGAAATATCGCATCTACATTGACGAAGTTGGCAATCCTGATTTGGATAGTTCGGAAAATCCGAATCACCAATTTCTCAGCCTTACGGGTGTTATTATAGAGCTTGAATATGCCGCCACTGTTTTACATCCTCAAATGGAAGCGATCAAACAACGCTACTTTCATGCGCACCCTGATGAGCCGATTATTTTCCATCGCAAAGAAATGTTTAACAATCGACATCCATTTGAGGCCTTATCAGACACCGGAATCAGAGAATCCTTCGACAACGATCTCCTTCATCTCATGAAAGATTGGCAATACACGGTTCTTTCTGTTTGCCTTGACAAGAAAAAGCATAAAGAGACGTATTCCGTATGGCGTTTTGATCCTTATCACTATTGTTTGGCGGTCTTACTGGAGCGATTTGTATTCTTCTTGAAAAGAAATGGCGCTTCAGGCGATGCTATGGCCGAGTCGCGTGGCGGCAAAGAGGATATACGTTTGAAAGATTCTTTCGAGCGGCTCTGGGAAAATGGGACGGATTTTGTTGCACCTGAACAGTTTCAGGCATGCTTGACAAGCCGCCAGTTGAAGGTAAAAACAAAAGCAAACAATATTGCAGGGCTCCAGCTTTGTGATTTGATAGCCCATTCAAGCAGAAATGAAATTTTGCGGGAACAGAGTTTGTTTACTGGACGTGTTTTACCTTTCGGCGAAAAGGTGATCAAGATTCTTGAAAGCAAATATGATTGTGAAGGGCAACGTTGTTTCGGGAAAAAGTTCATTTGAAGTGATAATAAAAAAGGCCCTTGCGGGCCTTCCGATGGCTTCGCCATCCACCTCCGGGTAACCAGATTAAAAATACTCTGACAAATTGCTGTGGAAATGTCAAGGTCTTTTTGCAGCTATTTATTGTTGAAACTCCAATTCCGAAAGTAAATAAACCCGGCGCATGCTAGGCATAGCGGAATTGGGAAGTTGTAATGAGACCCAAGCTTCAGTCGCGCCCCGCATGGGCGCGTGGATTGAAACACTTCTGGGAATAGAAAAGCCGCTATTTCTAGCGGCTTTATGGACTTCTTTGGATTTTATTGGATTAGGTTCTGGTGGAGATGAGGGGGATCGAACCCCTGGCCTCGACATTGCGAACGTCGCGCTCTCCCAGCTGAGCTACATCCCCAACCTTAAGAATTACTGCTAGAAAAACGTGAGGGAGCATATATTATTGCTTGTCTTAGTGTCAAGAAATTGTTAATATAATTTTATAGTTGACAAAATCATTGAGGTTTTTCTATATTTAAGAATAATTTTATTTTATAAAAAGCTGTAAAATATGCGGCCATAATATTTACAACCGGTTCAATTATTTGATTCTTTTCCCGAAAAAAAATGATAGAAGATAAATGATAGAAGATAGCTAATTCCTACTGAGGAGAAAATATATGGCGAAAATTGATGCTTTTTTTCAGCTTATGCATGATCAGGGTGCATCGGATCTTCACCTTGTTTCCGGCCAGCAACCTGCCCTTAGAATTCGCGGTGAGATTGAGCGAATTAAATATGACGTCCTCACTAATGATATGTTGAGAGTGCTTCTCTACGAAATCACGCCGGAACATAAAATTAAACATTTTGAAGAAACTGGTGACGTTGATTTTGCTTATGAAGTTCCTGGCCTCGCACGTTATCGTGTCAATTATTTCCGGCAAAAAAACGGCATAGGTGCAGTATTTCGCGAAATACCCGATAAAATTTCGACTTGTGCAAATCTTGGACTTCCTGAAGTGATATCAAAATTAGCTTCTCTTCCACGTGGTCTTGTGCTGGTCACCGGCCCCACAGGTTCCGGTAAGTCCACAACATTGGCAGCTATTATTGATGAAGCTAACCGCCTGCGTAAAGATCACATTATTACGATTGAAGATCCTATTGAATTTGTTCATAAGAGTCAAAACTGTATCGTGAATCAACGGGAAGTCGGACTCCATACTAAATCTTTCACCGCGGCGTTACGCGGAGCATTACGTGAAGATCCGGACATTATTCTGGTGGGTGAAATGCGCGATCTCGAAACCATCTCACTGGCTGTGGAAGCTGCATCCACCGGCCATCTTGTTTTTTCCACCGTCCATACAACCAGTGCCGCAAAAACAGTTGATAGAATAATAGAGGTTTTCCCGGCAACCGAACAGTTGCAAATTCGTTCCACGTTGGCCGATGGTTTACGCGCAGTTGTTTCGCAGGTTCTGTTCAGAAGAATTGACATCAAAAGCCGCTGTGTTGCTCTGGAGATTTGCATAGCCACCCCGGCGGTACGTAATTTGATCCGCGAATCCAAAACCTATCAAATTCCTTCCATGATGCAGACAGGCAAAAAATACGGAATGCAACTTTTAGACGATGCGATTATGGATCTTTTAAGCCGCGGTTGGATCAGTGCTGATGAAGCTTACATTAAAGCAAACGATAAATCCAGATTCCGTCCGCTTTTGAAATATCCACCAACAGATTTTACTGAAGCATAAATCATTGCGAGGATAGCTTATGAGAAAACCGGAGATAGACCATATTCTGACAAAAATGCTGGAATCCAATGTGGACATTTCCGATATCAACATAACCGTGGATAAGCCTTTTCAAGTAGAGGTATCCGGCC
>DCVU01000072.1:831-2907 GCA_002327415.1 Smithella sp. UBA2180 | reverse complement strand
GCCACACACTTCCCAAGGATACTTTATTGATCTGCGATGGTGTTAAACCCGTGGCTATCGGCGGCATCATGGGCGGCCTGAATTCCGAAGTTAAAGACGACACACAGATTATTCTTTTGGAGAGCGCTTACTTTAATCCTGCATCCATCCGTCGTTCAGCGAGAAAGTTAGCAATGCCAACAGATGCCGCTTTTCGCTTTGAAAGAGGCATTGATCCTGAAGGAGTGGTCAATGCGCTAACCCGTGCCGCTCAACTAATTGCAGATATCTCCGGTGGCTCTATTTGTAAAAATTACATCGACGAATATCCAAAAATTATTTCAACTGCAAAAGACATTCCTCTTCGTCTGGATAGAATCAGCCGGATAATCGGCACTGAAATAGGAGCAAAAGACGTAACCCGAATACTGCGCAGTATCGGAATGGTCTTAAAGCACAACGGGAAGGGCAGGTATCTCGTTACTCCGCCTACATGCAGAGTTGATATATCACGGGAAATTGATTTAATTGAAGAAGTTATAAGACTTTATGGTTACGATCGTGTGCCTGTCACATTGCCCGCAGTTTCCGTGACGGAAATGGAAATTATTCCCCGTTTGGATATGGAGGAAAGAATCCGGCAATTGCTTACAGGCAGTGGATATACTGAAATTGTCAATTACAGTTTTGGAACACCAGAGACGGCGGATATCTTGTGTTTGCCGGAAAACGATGAAAGACGACGCCCAGTGCGGATAAAAAATCCTTTGGGCGAAGATCTTTCCGCTATGCGGACAACAATGATTCATGGTCTGCTGGAAACGGCAAAGAGAAACGCCAATAACAGTTCTTTTGATTTAAAAATATTTGAAATAGGACGTATCTTTCTTAATCCTTCAAGAGAACTTCCTGAAGAAAAAAACATGATTGCCGGACTTTTAACGGGAAAACTGACCGATGATTTCTGGAGTTCGAAAAAAATAGTCGACTTTTATACCTTAAAAGGTTGTCTGGAAAATGTTTTCTTTGATTTAAAAATAAATAATTGCAGATACATTTCCAAAACTGCTGAGCCTTTTTTACATCCGGGCAAATCATGCGGGGTTTATCTGAATGAAAAAAAAATCGGTTTCCTGGGTGAAATTCATCCGGACGTTTTGGAAAAGATTGATTTAAAAAACAATATCTATGTATATGAAATTAATTTGGATATTCTTGTCGCTGCTTATCTTGATCAAAATATTTCCTGTCAGGAAATATCAAAATTCCCCACTGTGATCCGTGATACCGCTTTTGTTATTCCTGATGCGATGGAAGCCGATCAAATACTGAATGTTGTTTTGGGTCAGAAAGAAGATTTACTTGAAAATGTTATTATTTTTGATGTATACAAGGGAAAAGAAATTTTAGATGGGGAAAAAAGTCTGGGGTTGCGTTTTTCTTATCGCGCTTCTGACAAAACATTGACTGATTTAGAAGCAAAATCTGTCCACGATAGAATTGTGCAGAACACCGTTAATCTAACTGGTGCAAAAATAAGAACATAACAGAATTGATAAAGTTAAAATGGAGGTAAAGACATGACGAAGATAGATATTATTCAAAATGTTTACGAGAAACTCGGTTTTTCCAAAAAGGATTCGGCAGATATCGTTGAGTCTGTGTTTGACATCATTAAAGACAGTCTTGCACAAGGCGAACTGGTGAAGATTTCCGGATTCGGCAACTTTATGGTCAAGGAAAAAAGAGCGCGCCGCGGCCGTAATCCGCAGACCGGACAGGAAATATCCATTACCGCGCGCAGAGTATTAACTTTTAAATCCTCGCAGGTATTGCGTAAAGCTTTAAACTAAACACATAATAAATATTTTTCAGCGATACCGGTGAATTGGGCCGTAAGGGTAACGGAGCTTTATGGAAACAATAATTCCCGAAAAGGCATATTTCCGCATAGGAGAAGTAAGCAAAATCATCAATGTTGAGCCTTACGTTATCAGGTATTGGGAAACCGAGTTTAAAACGGTTAATCCGGTGCGGACAAAAACGGCACAACGTTTGTACAGAAAGAAGGATGTGCAGGAATTATTAACGATCAAA
>DCVU01000072.1:0-814 GCA_002327415.1 Smithella sp. UBA2180 | reverse complement strand
AGGAATTACAGAAAATAAGAGCCCTGATCAGATAAAAAAGCCGGCGATTTTTATCGCCGGCTTTTTTATTCTTCTGCAAATAACTTATAAAAATTAATATTTTCACCGCAACAAAATTGCGCGGAGTTTCTATCATTTTTTATTTGCTCTTTTAGAAGCTTTGAGCGGATTGACTTTTTGCGTTGATTCTTGTATTTCCAGTTTAATATGCGTTGCAGTTGGACATTTACCGGATTGCCACTTGCTGGTTGGATCAGGATAAACTTTGCAATATTTTCCTGATTCATAATCCATTATCTTACCGCAGCCTTCACATTTGTCGATTATTTTCTGGCAGCTGCCGCTGAAAAAACCGCATCCTTTTTTGCTCATGAAAGCGCATTCGAATCCCGCTTTAACAGTTTGACAAAGCATTTGAATTACCCCCTTATATAATAATAAACTACTCTATTTTTAAGACGCTGCTGGAAAACTGAATAAAAAAAGAAATAATTTCCACAAGCGCCATTGACCTAAAAACCGGCGTGTCCTTAACAACAAAAACAGCACCTGTCAAGAAAAATTGAACCATAACAATTAAAACAATTTGGCATTTTTTTTCAGAGAAATAACTTGAACCATTGGCAATTTGTTGCTAAACATAATTAAATTTTAAAACGGAATCACAAATGCGCGCAGTTATCCAGAGAGTCGACCGTGCCGGCGTCAGAATCAACCATCAGGAATTGTCTTCGATAAATGAAGGAATTCTCGTATTATTAGGTGTAGCAAAAGAAGATTCGGAGGCGGATGCCGATTATATTCTGGAAAAGGC
>DCVU01000158.1 GCA_002327415.1 Smithella sp. UBA2180 | reverse complement strand
ATGGGACTTGCTTTTTTTACATAGAAGATTGCTTCGCACCTGATATTTTGAAAAAGAACATATGTTATTCTCTTTATGTTAAAAATGGGACTTGCTTTTTTTACATAGAAGTATGGCGAAAACTTCCTTTAGAATTGGTAGGTAAAAGATAATCCTTGCTATTTACTAATAATACCTGTACAAGCTTCACCAGTGATCGCGATAGTTATTTGCCTCCCATCCTTTCTAAGTCAGAAATTTCGGCAGGAAAATCCGGCTAATCGTAACCGAATCCAACTTTAGAGTCATGTTTACAGCCTCTTTATCAGGCTCCAATCATGGCACACGGTGGTGTGTTTTCATCATCCGTAACGAATAGACCTGGGTTCAAATGTCACAAATACTGAAAAAAGAAGGGAAAAAGAAAGAAAATGAGTTTTGAGAAGTTTAAGTTAGATGCGAAAATAATGGCCTGCGTGCAAGCGCTTGGCTATAGAGTACCAACACCAATTCAATTAGAATCAATCCCGCCGATTATGGAAGGCCGCGATGTTATGGGGCTGGCCCAGACTGGAACGGGAAAAACAGCAGCTTTCGTGTTGCCAATTTTGCAACGGCTGATGCAGGGGCCTCGCGGTCATATACGCGCCCTGATTATTGCACCAACGCGGGAGTTGAGCGAACAAACCCACAAAGCTATAGGACAATTGGGACGCAGGGCGCAAATTCACAGCGCCTCCATCTATGGCGGCGTGAACATTAACGGCCAGATAACAAGACTCCGGGATAAAGTTGACATCGTCTCCGCTTGTCCCGGCCGTCTGCTTGACCATATCCATCGTAAAACTATTGATTTATCCCATGTGGAAGTGCTGGTTATCGACGAGGCTGATCATATGTTTGATATGGGCTTTCTGCCGGATGTTCGAAAAATCGTGAAACACCTTCCCGCACAGCGTCAGACATTGTTATTTTCCGCGACTATGCCCGAAGATATTCGCTCGCTCGCCAATGATCTTTTGACAAATCCGGTGAACATTAAAATCGGCCACACCGCGCCGGTCGAAACCGTTTCTCATAAATTTTACCCTGTACAAATGAGTTCCAAAACAGATCTGCTGAAAGATATTCTTGATAAAACAGAGATGGATTCCGTTCTTGTTTTTACGCGGACAAAATCGCGCGCCAAGAGCGTTGCTCTGCAACTGGATAAATCGGGATACAAAGTTACTTCACTGCATGGCAATTTAACACAGCAGAAACGCCAGCAATCTCTTGACGGATTCCGTGACGGCCGTTACGAAATAATGGTGGCAACCGATATCGCCGCCCGCGGCATTGACGTAAACAAAATCTCCCATGTTATAAATTATGATATGCCCTCAACCACTGATGCCTACACTCATCGCATCGGCCGGACGGGACGCGCCACCAAAACCGGTGACGCCTTTACTTTTGTAACAGGAGATGACCTTGGTCTTGCCCACTCTCTGGAAAGGGTGCTTGGAGAAAAGCTTGAATACCAAAGCGTTGACGGATTAACCATGAGCATGCCTGTTTACGACAACGCTCCCTCACACCGCAACAACAGAGGCAATGGTGGAAACCAAAATAATGGCCGAAAGCTTTTTTCTCCTAAATCGAAAATGAACAGCAGACCCAAGCAGCGGTCTTTTGATTCTTCAAACCGTAGTCAGTGGGCACATTAAAAAAAGCAAGCGACTGCTGATTGCTATTGTTCCTTATAAAACAAAGACTCTCCGGGATTTGCGACGGAGAGTCTTAAATTATTGGCTGTAGAAATTAATTATTTTGCTTTACCGCTGATTTCCAGTATTAGCACACGAAGAATCAGAGTCTTTTTAATAATTTCATAAGAGAAATCATTCACACCGCTTCCGTATTGACGCATTATCCATTCCAGCGTTTCTTTTTTAGCATCCAAATCATCGACTATTTCCGCCGTACCTGATCCAATGACGCTTTCGTATTTTGCTCCCCAATCGCAAGCATGTTGTGCTGTGACAATATCATGGAGTATATCAAACTCGAAACCTACGCGATTATTTCGTTTGATAATGTCAATTTTTCTTCCTTCCAAAGCGGCGTGGAAATAAAGAAACCGTCCGTCATAGCCGAAGTTAAGAGGAATAACATAAGGCTGTCCATCGTCACACATCGCGAGATGACAAACACGGCAACGCCTGATAATGCCGTCAATAACTTTCCTGTCCTTTATCTCTCGTTCTTTTTTACGCATCTCTTATTCCGCTGACAAAGCCCGTTGTCCGGTAATTATTTTTTGCCTGTTGCTTTAAAGAACGTGTAACAGAAGACACCGTCCGCCTCGGCGGTTCGATATAAATCCCGGATGCCCTGGTCAAAAACGCTTTGTTCGATTATTCCCGCCTTGATGGCCTCCTCGCGAACGCCTTCTGTCATGGCCGTAAAGGTCTTCTTCGTGAATCCTTCAACAAGTTCAGGTTTACTGGAATCGACGTAAACCATTCGGGGAGAAACATGAACCGACTTAAAACCGGATTGAGTCAATAAAGGATACAGTTCCCTTCCTATCATGGCATTGCCGCCTGCTCTGTGTTGCAATTCAACCTGACATTGAATCGCTCTGTGCGCCGCTTCGCTTTCCGGATGAAAATAGACAGAGCCATGATCCCCTTCGATGACTGTAATCGTGCCGCGTGGTGTCAAATAATCTTTCAATTCGTTCAGTGCCTTGACCGGCCGGGCGAGATGTTCCAGAACAAAACAAACAAAAATGTGATCAAAGGAGTTCTCTACATAGGGCAAATTGAAAATATCCGCTTGTTCGAAGAATACATTTGTCAAACCTGCCGCTGTCACTTTTTCTCTGGCTTCAGCAAGAGAGGTCTCGGATATATCTACAGAAGTAATCAAGGCACCCGGACTATTTTTTGCCAGAGTAATCGTTTGAGCTCCAACTCCGCAGCCGGCTTCCAAAACACGGCTTCCCGCCGGATAAAAAGTGTCGGAATGCAGCAACTCGACCAGCGTAGAGGCCTGATCCTGTAATCTTATATTTTCTCTCTGGTCATAACCATGAACGTATGATTTTTTCATGTTTCATTTTCTTGTTTTTTTGGCAAAAATGTAAAGCAGAGTGCTGCGCTAGTCAAGGCAATTATTACGCAGACTTTCGATTATTGTAGATTGACAAACAGTTTTATCAATTATATGAATTCTCGCAGAAAATACTTTTAAAGAGATTTATTATGCCTGTTTATTTACAAATAATTCTGCTGATTGTCGCCTTTATCGCCTTTGTTGGCATTATGATGTACATGGGTGGTGTGGCTGTGCAGAAGACGTGCTTAAAAATAATCGCCGAACTGGAAGAGGCCAGAGCATTTAAAGAAGCGAGGGCAATGAAAATTCAGGATGAACGGAAAAATATTTTCCGCGTGGGCACCAAAAACATTCGCCCCAAAGCGCTAAATCTTCTGATTGCCGATGGTTTGGTAATTAAAACGAACAACGGTAAATATTATCTGGATAAAGAAAAACTTGTCCAGGCCAAAGCTCAATTAGATTCTAAAAATAAAAAATGAACGCTCTCTTTTGTTGACAACTTTTATAAATATTGATTTTAGAAGTTGTCAACAAGTTGTAAACTATGATTGCGCACGTTTAATCATAATCATTACGTTTTCATTGGCATTTTTGACGACAAACTTAACGTCTTTGTGCGCAGACTGCCAGATTCGGAATACCTCGTCGGCAAAGGCTTGCCCGATAGTCTTAATGTCTTTGAAATCGAGTTCAATAGTCTTGAATTTTTCCAGACCAGCCAGAATTCTCCGTGCCTGCGATCTTGACACATAATCCACATCCTGATGATACAGCTTAACCTTCACTGCCGTTTTGCTGAATTGGAAGGAATCATCCGTGTACTTATTAAAAAGATCGGCCAGTTTCTTTTGCGATTTTAAACCCAGGACAAAATCAACTTTTGTTCCTTTCACGGATTGGACATCTTTTATATAAATGTCCTGCCCAAGATTGTCAAAAACAAGCTTCTTCTCAAAACTCTTGATTGTCAAAAGATCAGCGACCTTTGACGTAAAGAATATGCCTTCGCCGCTGTGTGCATCAGGCGCTGTAGTTTCTTTCCCTTTGAGCAGATCTTGAATGGCTTCAATCGTTGTGTGCAGATGCTTGATTTTCATAATATTGATAAATATGCCTACACCTCGGTCTGCCACTGTAAACCGGATATCTGTCGCGGTTTTCATAATGATCAAGTCTATCTTTTCCGAAGTAGAATGTTCAATCGCGTTGTTGAGCATCTCGGTAAAAGCATAATCGACTATGGAAGAAATATTAGCGGCAACGCCCTGGAAGATTGCGCTTTTTTCCTTAATTTGATGCAACACCTTATCCTCAGCTAAATCTTTATTGAGTACGATCCGGTGAACCCTTAAAGGTTTCTCAATGCTTTCACCTTTTTTCGAAGACATAATATAGCGGGCTTGATTTGCTTTACCCATCAAAAAAATAACGCCTTCATCGGCAAGGTTTTTGAGAAACCTCTGCGCATAAGCCCGCGAAAGCCTTGTTTGTCGTACGATATCAGCGGTAGTCACCTGCCCTTGTTTCTTTATTGTATTGAGGATGATAGTTCTCAGTTCCATATATTATCCCTATAATTTTTGTTGACAACTTCATTGTAAACTAATTATAAAAGTTGTCAACAAGTTGTATACATGTTGAGAATAAATGTGCATTGCTCTTTATTGAGTTGAATAATTAAAATATGAAATCACGATGCTTTTTTTAGCCGTTCCGCCACAAATACTTTAATAATAGACTGTCTGGGCACACCAAGACGTTTTGCCTCCTTGTCCAGCTTGTGAATCATCCATTGCAGAAAATCAACATTAACCCTCTTCTGCTCCTGTTCCGGCCTGTGTCGTTTGGAAACATCGAGGTATTGGGTAATATCTTCACCTTTATCAAACTTTTTATCGAAGTCTTTAGCCTTCATATATCTGCGTCTAAGCCTATGTATTACCTGCCTGTTTCGATTAATGTGCCATTAATAAACTTATGAATAATACTGGAAACGTAAGTCTGATAAGGAAGACCTTCTTTGACCGCTTTCCTTTGTAGCTCGATAAGGTCTCTTTCAGAAATTCTTATATTCAGCCTCTTGTCCTTTCTCAAGGTATTGCGGGCGTATTCGGCAAGTTCTTTCTTTCTTTTGGCAAGATTTGCCACGGGAATCCATTCATCCCTCTCGAAACTATCAAGGATGTTTTTCTCCTCTTTTGTCAATTTAGTCTTCATTGTTCTCTCCAAGATATTTTTGTGTTGCCTTCCTGCTCGGAATAATTGTTTTTAAAAAAATTTCTTCTTCATCTTCAACGTAGGGCACGAGATACGCGTAATTATTAATGTCAATGACCATGATACATTGTCCGGAATATGCCTTCTGATTGGGATGCGCATAATCGTCGAGTATCTCACTTCTTTCAATATAGAAAACCACATCTTCGAAACAAACAGCCCTTGATTCTTTGAGAGCCAAATTTTTCTCGTCATTCCAATTAATGGTTTTCATAGTTTTATATTATCACATTGTGTGCATTTTAGCAACAGATATTAAACTACGCTAGTAGAAGAAAGGTTGATGGTCTGGTAGACGACTTACTGTCTGTCGCTGATATATGTATTGTTTCCAGATAGTCTTTTCTAATCGTTTCTTCTGGCTATGATTTTGAAATTGTCTGTCGCATGAATTGCATCGATAACGCTGTCTTTGGTTATTATAAAACCCTTTCTTTTTTGTTTTGTGTGACCCGCAATATGGATATTTTTTTACTCATCTTTCAGCCTTCTGAATTTTTAACCATATATACCATTGTTATTATACAATAATTACCCCTGTTCAGACCCCGTTTTTAGGTATTAAGCCTAAAATGACGAACTTATTTTATTTCTGCAGATTTCGTAAAAATATCACAAACTTTTTCTTCTTTAAAGCAAAATGTTCCGATTGGTTATTGAAAAACCATTATTTAGGGCTGTTCAAAAATGCTCAGATGCAAGGCGCGCGAAGCCAGAGAAGTGAGACGTACTTTTTGTGTACGTCGCAACGCCGCAGATGGGCGTTGTTTAGCGGCCCTGGAGTTCGTGTTTTTTCATCATAATCAACACTGCCGAAATCGCCCCCTCCGTCATGCCGATAATGCGCTCCATCTGGCCGAGCGTTTGCGGCGCTATTTTGGTGAGTT